>JAIOQD010000317.1 GCA_021413595.1 Bacteroidota bacterium
ACCATTAACACCATTAGTTCCGTTAGCGCCTGTTGCACCTGTAGCACCATTGATTCCATTTGCACCTGTTGCGCCCGTGGAACCAGTTCTTCCAGTAGCGCCTGTGGTGCCAGTTGCACCGCCAGAAATCGTGCTCCAAAACAAACCTCCCGCACCATTATTGATTAAAACACTATTATTTGCCCCTTGCGCTGAAGGCCATGAATAGGTAATGCCCTTAATCTGAATCATGTCACCAAAATTATCTACCCGAAACCGATTGAATGCTCCAACCGTAAAAAGTGATGGTGGATTATTTGTGCCTATACCAACGCTGCCCTGTATAATTGCTCCATTTGGTGGGGCAGCAGTGGTTCCTGAATAAGACTGACCTATAGAAATACCTCCCTCTACATCTAATTTACTGGCAGGGGTTGTTGTACCCATACCTATTTTACCACCACCTGTTACCATTATAATATTACCAGTAACATAATGATTTAATGCCAATATATTGGTTGCATCAATGTGCAAATTGCCTGCGGAGTTTCCTCCTTGTATTGCACGATTTCCAATACCTATTTTTAAATTTCCTGATGTATTGTAATTAAGATCAAGTTTACCTGTTGGGTTATGTACCCCTATACCTAAATTGATATTGTTATTATAACCACCAACACCGTTATCCCCAAAAAAAGCAATGCGCCCCTGGGTGGAACGGATGTGGTCAGATGGACCTCCCAAACCAGGGACATTATCAATAAAAGTTAATGAACTGTCTCCAATATGCAGCGGACCGCGTATTCGCATACTATCTACTGTAAGCTTACCATAAACATCCATAGTATTATTAACTTTGACATGCTTGTTAGTAAAAACAGTATCCGTTCCAGCAGCCTGCCATGACGTATCGCTTTGTCCGAAGGATATATTTACAATGTTTACTGTCAATGTAATAAACATTATCACAATTTTTTTACTTTTTAGTGAAATTAGTTTTCTCATTTGAGTTATTTAGTTTTAATTATTTTTTTTGTAATTGTTGTATTATTAATATTCACGCTTAAAATATAGATTCCTACATCGTATTTTGAAAGTGAAATTTTGTTTTTCACTGATGGTAAACTAATTTGGGAAACAATCAATTTTCCAAACAAATCATAAATTTTTATATTTGTTTCTGTAGGAACGTTTATTTGAACAAATACTATATCATCAGTAATTGTAGGGTATACAGAAATGTGTTGCTCAACATTATTTTGCTCAATCCCGTTAGTGGAATCTATTGACACATAAATATCATCTATATAATAATAGCTTTCGCTATTATTATTAGAACAAATAGAAGTATCTGTATTGTTATCATCAAAATGGTTTCCGATAATGATATATTGATAAGCGGAATCAGCAATAAATGAACCTGTGATAGTTGTCCAATTAGCAGTATCGGTTATTATTTGCGTACTGTAAACATGTGCGAAATTATGTGGGAGCAAACCCGGGGAAAAATTACATGAATCGCTCCCTAAATTATAAGAAACAGTTGAAAACAGGGCACCTACCTTGTTAGTCGCACAATAAACAAACCGATCTGCACGTGAAATCTTAAAACTCACAAAATATTTTTTGCCTATTTCTAAAGGGTTTATCAATTTAGTACCAAGATATTCTCGAAGATTAGGATAGGTCATAACTGCATAAGTTCCAATGAAAGCATAACCATTTCCACTGGCAGGATATTGGTATCCGGCAAAATTTTGGGGAGTTCCGCATTCAAAAGAGCCACTTGGCGAATCGCAACTATTAAAATAATCAGGCGTATATCCTGCCGAATACCAACTTGTTACTGAACTTAATAAACAATCTTGTTGGGATAAGTGCGGACAATTACTGTATTGTTCAAAACTTGGGTTGGGCACAAGATTTTGAGCATTTAAAAATGTGAATGAAAAAATAAGAAAAAAAGCGAGTAGAAATTTTTTCATAAGGCTAATGTATGGTAATTAGTTTCTCAATGCAAATGTTTTTTCCCCTATACCCACATTACCTCCATTAGCACCATTTACCATTGAAATATTACCATTACTATATTGATTGAGAGCAAGTATATTTGTAGATTCAATGTGCAAATTACCTCCGGAATTTCCACCAGATAGTGCACGGTTACCAATACCTATTTTCAAATTTCCAGTGCCATCATAATTAAGATCAACTTTACCTGTGGGATTGTGAACCCCAATACCTAAATTGATATTGGTATTATAACCGCCAACACCGTCATCCCCAAAAAGAGCAATGCGCCCCCGAGTGGAACGAATGTGGTCGGATTTTACATTAAGAATAGTAAAATTATCATGAAAAGAAAATGTGCTATCACCAATTTGTAGTGGCCCACGTATGCGCATACTGTCGGCAGTAATCTTACCGTAAACATTTAATGTGTTATTGATTACAACATGCCTGTTGGTAAAAACAGTGTCAGGTCCGGCTGCCTGAAACAGCGTATCGCTTTGCCCGAAGGCTTTGCCTGTAATGCTTACCGTTAGTGCAATAAAAAAGATTACTTTACTTTTTCTAAATTGAAAAGTTGGTGTATTCATTTGATTTTATTTGGTTATTATTATTTTCTTAGTAATTATTTTATTGTCAATGTCCACACTTACTATATAGATACCCGCATCATATTCCTGAATTGAAATTCTGTTTTGTTCAAATGGTAAAACAGTTTGGGTCGTAATTAATCTTCCAAGCAAATCATAAATTTTTATATTTGCTTTTGAAGGAATATTTATTTGAATAAATACTATATCGCTGCTAACCGTGGGATAAACAACAACACTTTGCTCCATGTTACTTTGCTTAATTCCATTGACAGAATCGGTTGAAACATAAATATTGTCTATAAGATAATGAGCGCCCATATTAGAATCCAAACAGATAGTGTTTGTATTGTTATCATCAAAATGATTCCCGATAATGATATATTGATAGGCGGAATCAGCAATAAAGGAGCCAGTAACAGTTGTCCAGTTTGCAGTATCCGTCATTATTTGATTGCTGTACACATGTGCAAAATTATTAGGGAGTAATCCCTGAACATTATTACACGAATCATTACCCAGTGAATAGGAAACTATTGAGAACAGAGCACCCATCTTGTCGTGTGCGCAATAAACAAACCGGTCAATGCGTGAAACTTTAAAATTTACAAAATATTTTTTACCTGATTCTAACGGACTTATCAATTTAGCAGCAATATATTCTCGAACCCCCCCCCCCAGGTTGCAATACCAACATAGGCATTACCGCTGGCAGGATGTTGATATCCTACAGCATTTTGAGGGACTCCAAATTCAAACGGCCCGCTTGGGGAACCACAACTATTATAATAATCAGGAGTATATCCTGCTGAATACCATCCTGCGGCTAAGCTTATTCCACACTCTGTGTTTGGGCAACTACTATATTGCTCAAAACTTGGGTTAGGTACAAGGTTTTGAGCATTTAAAAAAGTAAATGAAAAAATAAGAAGAGAAAAAAGTAAAAGTTTTTTCATTTGGCTAATGTATGGTAATTAGTTTCTCAAAGCAAATGTTTTTTCCTTATACCCACATTACCTCCATTAGCACCATTTACCATCTGAAATATTACCATTACTATATTGATTGAGAGCAAGTATATTTGTAGATTCAATGTTTAAATTGCCTGCGGAATTCCCTCCGGTAATTGCCCTGTTACCATCGCCTATTTTCAAATTTCCTGTTCCGTTATACTTAATATCAACTTTACCTGTTGGGTTGTGAACCCCTATACCTAAATTGATATTGTTATTAAAACCGCCAACACCGTTATCCCCAAAAAATGCAATGCGCCCCTGGGTGGAACGGATGTGGTCGGATTTTACACCGGTGCCAATGTCAGTAACATCATCAATAAGAGTAAGTGAACTGTCCCCAATGTGCAGTGCACCACGGACGCGCATGCTATCAACGGTAAGCTTACCATGCACATCTAAATTGTTATTTATTTTAACGTATTTATTGGTAGCAATAGTATTGGAGTCTGTGGCTTGCCATAGCGTATCCGTTTGCCCGAAAACCTTATCAATGCTACCAACTACAAGAGTGGTAAAAACAACTACGGCAATTTTTCTGATTAGTAAATTTGATACCTTCATTTGGTTTGGATTTTATTTTGTTAGTATAATTTTTTTATTAATTATTGTATTGTCAATGCTCACGCTCACAATATAAATACCTGTATCGTATTCTGATAGTGAAATTTTGTTTTCTGCCAATGATGAAATATTTTGGGAAACAATTAATTTTCCGAGCAGATCATAAATTTTTATACTCACTTTTGCGGGAATATTTATTTGAATAAATACTATATCGTTTGTTATAGTGGGATATATGGCAACACTGTGTTCAATATTAATTTGTGTAATGCTATTGATCGAATCCCCGCTGGTCGGGATTTGCACTCCCGACCAAATAGTTTAGGGATTTGCAATCCCGTTTGGTTTATATTAAAAACACATCTATCAAACCATCCATATCTGCATAATTTCTTGCTGAACTAAAAAGATATTCTTGTGGTTCTTCAACTAACATTTCTTCAACAGGGTTATTATGAATATAGTCCAATTTCTGTTTGGTAAATTCCGGGCTAAATAATTCTACCGGATGATTTCCATCTTGCCAAAATTTAAAATGTTTTATTTTTGGGTTGTATCTTCCGGCAAATTCAAATCTGTCGAGCATCCATTCTCTTCTACTTTCCGGCTCTTCTTGTATCAGACGAATTATTTCTTTTGATGTGAATTTTTTAAAATCCCTTAATATATCTGATAGTTTATTATCATTTTCTGCTCTGATAATCAAATGCAAATGGCTTGGCATCATACACCAAGCGAAAATTTCAAGCCCTTTATATTTTTGACAATATTTTAATGATTCTACTATTGCCATTTTATGATTCTTGCGGGTAAACAGATCTATCCAATCAACAACTGTCATTGTAACAAAATGTGCTTTACCTTCATTTATCCTATAATGATAATCCCATTCTACAAACGTAATGAAAATGATTTACTATAAGCGGGATTATAAATCCCTTGCTCTTAGGTCGTGATTATAAATCCCGACCAGCGGGGTAATGAAAATGATTTACTATAAGCGGGATTATAAATCCCTTGCTCTTCGGTCGTGATTACAAATCCCGACCAGCGGGGAGAGCACAAAATCTAATTAATCCATATTTTTTATTGATTATTTGGGATTTTCCACAACTTACTTAGTTGAAACTGTAAAAAAAAAATTTGCAGCTCCCACTCTCATGTGAATCTGCTTGTTGAAACAAAAATGTTTCATTATCTTTGAATTACTTGTGTTAATATCCATTTTCTGTGAAATGTATTGAAAACAGAATCAAAATTTCATATTTCAAATTAGCCCCTTTTCAAATTGATGGAAATAGTTTTCGCTACCGCAAATAAGAACAAAATAAAAGAAATTCAGGCGTTGATTCCCACTACCATTAAGGTATTGGGGCTAACCGATATCAACTGTACAGAAGTAATACCTGAGACGCAAGCTACGATTGAAGGTAACGCCTCACAAAAAGCTTTTTATGTTTACAACAACTACCATGTAAATTGCTTTGCAGATGATACTGGGTTAGAAGTTGAAGCGTTGGAAGGTCGCCCTGGTGTGTTATCTGCCCGTTATGCTGGGGAGAGTAAAAATGCGGACGATAATATGAATAAGATCCTTGAGGAGATGCAAGGTGTTACAAATCGGAAAGCTCGTTTTAAAACAGTTATTTCATTGGTAATAGATGGCAAAGAAATTCAGTTTGAAGGAATAATTAATGGAACCATGCTAACTGAAAAACAGGGCGCTGAAGGTTTCGGTTACGATCCTATTTTTGCCCCTGATCTCAGCCTTAATCACTCTCCAATTGGAAATGGGCAGGAGGCGGCAGGAGAGACGGGATCTGATATAAAAAGAAAAATATCTTTCGCTGAAATGGATCTTTCCGAAAAAAATAAAATAAGCCACCGGGCATTGGCAGTTAATAAACTTGTTGAATACTTGAATCGGTTAGACTAAAAATCTCCATTGCTTAATTTTAAATTTGTAAAAAACAAAAAGCTACAAATTCCACTAATTATCATCAATTCACGCAATTTCAATTTCAGTTTTTAATTGTGTCATCCAGAGCCTGTCGAAGGGCGTGTCAAAAAATATATATGAAAATAGGTATCATTTTCGGAGGTTTTTCTAAAGAGC
>JAIOQD010000318.1 GCA_021413595.1 Bacteroidota bacterium
AAGTTAAAACTGTTGTTCAGCGTTACATTATTGGATTACTTATTGAAATGGGTATTGTTGGAATATTAACAACCGTAGGTTTAATGATAATGGGTGTCCAGTATGCGGTATTACTTGGTGCAATAACTGCAATCCTAAATCTAGTCCCTTACATTGGGATTTTGGCTGCCGGTATTATTTCAATTATAGCCACTCTTGGCAATTCAACGGATGTATCTCTTATGTTGGGTATAATTATTACTAATGTAGTGGTTCAACTTATTGATAATAATGTGGTGGCCACAAATATTGTAGGAAATAATGTACGAATTAATGCGCTGGCCACAATGGTTGGAGTAATTGCTGGCGGGGCAATGTGGGGTATTCCAGGAATGATACTTTCTATCCCATTGATTGCTATTATCAAAGTTATTTTCGATCACATAGAACCATTAAAACCCTGGGGGTTTTTACTAGGAAGTAACACCCCGGTAGCCACAAAATTTTCTCTCATTAAACTAAAAAAATAAATTCTAATTAATAAAGCTTGAAAAATTTCAATTAGATCAAAATGTCAATCGATTTAAAAATAAAAAATAAAATCAAATTAGAAGAGCTAATTGAGTCTTCGGAGAATTCATATACAAAAAAATTGAAAAATTTTTTTGAAGAAATCACTTCGCTTACATTGTTTGCTTTGCGCTTTTTCAAAGAAGTTGTAAGGCCTCCGTATGAATTTAAGGAATTTGTAAAGCAATCATATTTAATAGGATATAAATCTTTTCCACTTGTTGCCATTACCGGTCTTATTATGGGACTTGTATTAACAATACAATCCCGCCCAACACTTGCTCAATTTGGCGCGGAATCCTGGTTACCGGCTATGGTTGCGGTTTCTATCATCCGTGAAATTGGTCCAGTGATCACGGCCTTAATTTTTGCAGGAAAAGTGGGATCAGGTATTGGGGCAGAATTAGCATCTATGAAAGTAACCGAACAGATTGATGCAATGGAGGTTTCAGGAACAAATCCATTTAAATATTTAGTAGTAACAAGAGTTCTTTCCGCAACATTTATGTTACCGGTCTTAGTTGTAGCTGCCGATGCCATTTCCTTGTATGGGGCATATATAGGTGTAAATCTGGAAGGTGATGTAAGTTTTCATCTTTTCTTTTTGCAAGTGTTCGAAAAATTATCATTTACAGATATTTTTCCAGCTATCATTAAAACATTTTTCTTTGGATTTATGATCGCATTGCTTAGCTGTTACAAAGGCTTTAACGCTAACAAAGGAACCGAAGGTGTTGGACAGGCTGCCAACTCTGCCGTTGTTCTTGCATCGCTATCTATATTTATTATTGATATGATTGCCGTTCAAATAACCAGTCTATTTATTTAATTCAAAATGGAAGAAGCAATTACAGAAATAGAACATTTAAAAAAAGCATTTGGTAGCAACAGTGTGCTAAAGGACATCAATTTAAAAATTAAAAAAGGCGAAAACCTTGTTGTCTTTGGTAAATCCGGAAGTGGCAAGTCCGTACTTATTAAATGCCTAGTAGGTCTTATAGAACCCGATGATGGTAAAGTTGTTTTACTGGGTAAAGATATCTCCGAATTAAAAGACGAAGAATTAAACATACTAAGAAAAAAAGTTGGTTTTCTATTTCAAAGTGCCGCACTATACGACTCAATGACCGTCCGAGAAAATCTCGAATTTCCACTTCGTGATTTAAAGTCAAAACCAAAAGAAGAAATTGACGCATTAGTTTTGGAAGCGTTAACAAATGTTGGATTAGAAGACGCTATCGATAAAATGCCTTCTGAACTTTCCGGGGGAATGAGAAAACGCGTTGGACTTGCTCGTACATTGATATTAAAACCGGAAATAATACTTTATGATGAACCAACTACTGGCTTAGATCCAATTACTTCCAAAGAGATAAGTCATCTGATTTTAGAGGTACAAAAAAAATACAATACCGCGTCTATTATCATTACGCACGATGTGGAATGTGCACGAATTACTGCAAATCGCATCATCATACTTAAAGACGGCACATCCGTTGCTGAAGGTACTTTTAATGAATTGTCAGAATCAAAAGACGAATGGGTACGCTCATTTTTTAAATAAATAAAAAAACACTTCACATTATCCCGTTCATTTTTAGACGAGTGATGTGAAAGAAATAAAAAAATATCATGAAAAAATCAACAGGAAATAAAATGAAACTTGGAATATTTGTTTCCATCAGCATTACCCTATTTATAGTTGGGATATACTTTATTGGCCAAAGACAGCAACTCTTCAGCAGCACATTTCAAATAAGTGGTATATTCAGAGACATAAGCGGACTCCAGGTAGGCAACAACGTACGTTTTTCAGGTATCAATATTGGTATCATTGAAAACATCGAACAAATTACCGATTCAACTGTAAAAGTTGATATGGTTATTAATGAAGATACAAGAAGGTTCATTAAAAAAAATGCAAAAGCAATAATTGGTTCTGATGGATTGATGGGGAATAAAATTATATTGATCATTCCTGGACCGGTAGGTAAAAAACAACTGAATAATAACGATACCATTGAAACGGCTCAAGCAGTTAGTATGGACGACATTTTAATAAAAATAAAAGTGACTGCCGACAATGCCGCATTCATTACAGAAGACCTTGCCATTATTATGCAAAGCATACGTGAAGGAAAAGGAACAATAGGGAAATTATTGATGGATAGTACGCTGGCCCAAAATTTAGATGGAGCAATTGTTAATATTAAACAAGGTGCGGGAGGATTCAAAAACAACATGGATGCTGCTGGCAAAAATGTACTTTTAAGAGGTTTTTTTAAAAGAAAAAATAAAGAAAAAGAAAGGCAAAAGGAAAAGGAAGCAGAAAAAAAATAACGACTTGTATTGCGGATTTTTGCACCAAATAAAAAGCGGATAAACCTGATGGATAAAAAC
>JAIOQD010000319.1 GCA_021413595.1 Bacteroidota bacterium
ATCACCCCGTTTTCCAACAACAATGCAGCACCCACATGAAAATTCGAATAGGGAGCGTAGGCCAAAGTGCCTGCATTTCTTGCCTTTTGGAGTAAGTCTTGTTCTGAAGAATTCAACTCATTTTCATTATCAAATTCGGTAAAGGCAATTTTTAGTTCTAATTTTTTCATTCAGAATATTATTTCAAATGCATTATTTTCCCTCAAATATAATCGGAACTATTAATATAAATGCCCTAAAATTCAAAAACATAAAATTTATTCTTGAATTATGGGTAAACTGTTTAAATTTTAATCAAAATTTTTGTAAAGCCAAAGCAATGTCTTCGACAGGCTCAGACTGACCGCACGCGAGGTCATATTGAGCTTGTCGAAATATGTGCGAAGAATAATATTATTCATACTGCATTTTATTTGATTAAAATTTAAACAGATACTGGGTGTATGAAAAAATAAAAATTTGTTTAAAATGCAGGTAAACACTGTAATTGATTCGTTACTACCCTAGCTATTTAAATATAGCTTGGGGCAAATGAAATGGAAAGCACTGCTGTTTGGCGATAAAATTCGGATGTTATTTTAAAACTTCGGTCATGTTAAATTCACCATGGGTTCCACTAATTTTTCGAAATCCTTTTTGAGTACTACCAACTACATTGAACAACATTTCTCCCTGTGCATACGGAATAATGCTGTCGTTTGGAGTGTGGCAAATTAATACCGGAGCTTTGGCATTTGGGGCTAATGAACCCGTGTTCAGGATGCTTCCACTAAAGATGCAAAGGATCTTATATTTGTCTTCGCACATTTTTGTCATGCTGTAAAATGTATTTATTGTAATTACTTTTTTTAGCTCGGGATATTGAACTGCTGCATACATAGCAGGAGAGCCTCCCAGAGAGTGCCCCAATACAATTACATTTTTTAAATCGATGTTTTTTTCTCTTAAAAAATTAATGGCAATATCAACCATTTCGTAAATATTTTCGGTACTTGGTTGGCCTGTAGATCTTGAATATCCGGGGTAGGCCGGGGAGCAAACATTTCCGAATGGATAAATGTTATCTATCACTTTGGTTAAACGCCCAATATTGCCATGAAAGTACAAATAAGTGATTTTTGCGGTGTCGTTAGGCAACCATAGGATATCAAGGCTATCTCCTGCTTTGTTTTTTTTGAATTCCTGAATAGCCTGTACAGGATATTCCACATTTTTACTTTTCCCGGTTTTGAAAATTATTTTGGGTGACACAATAAATAGTGTATAGGAAGCTACTAACCATAGCCCTATTAGGACCGCCAGTGTTATTGTTATCCGTTTTAATCGTTTACTCATGGTATTGTTTTTGATTTTAAGTAAAGGTATGAATAGTTTTGAATAGTTCCTTCTTCCATATCCCATCTATATATTTACAAATAAGGTAACGCTTATTATTTCAATTTAGCAGGCAATGCGGACATCCCCTTTTTTGCTTCCGTATTTTCAGGATCCAGTATAAGTGTTTTTGTCCATGCTTCCCAAGCCTTTTCAAAATCCCCAACTGTATAGCTTACACCACCTAAATTATACCAATAATCGGCATTGTTGGGATCAACCTCCAATGCTTTTTCCAATAATTTAAGAGCTTCATGCGGATGTTTTGAACCCATATTCATTGCATCATTGAAATAAACGCTGCCCATTAATTTTAAATTGTTTTTTAAAAAAGGATTATTGGGGTAGATCTTTTTTGCAATGTCCCAGTTAGCTCTTGCCTTGTCGTAGTCTTTCAATTTAAAATAAGCCACACCTATGTTTAAATAACCATTCACATATTCTTTATGAATAGCAACAGACTTACTCAAATGATAAATTGCTTTTATAATAAGTTCTTTTTCCTGTGCTTTGTTCTCCGGTTTTTCTGAAAGATCAATATATGCTTTACCCGCATTTCCATTTACTAATGCACTGTTTGGAACTGTTTGTGCATCGGCAATAAAAAGGCTTGTGTCGTTTTTCCATTGTGCATTTCGTGCAATTATTGTAACTGTGCACCAGCTAGTAATTAAAACTCCTAGGGAGATTCCGACAATTTTTCTCGCTCCCGGTTGGTCGATTTTTTTCAACAGCCAATCCATCAG
>JAIOQD010000320.1 GCA_021413595.1 Bacteroidota bacterium
TTTTCAAAAACATCTTTTAAAAGCAATGCCAATGGTTGCGGTTTTTGCTTTTCTGAAATAAGATCAGCGGCTCCCGATAGTTCGCCATCCAATTCAGCTAATTGCTCATTTAGGTCCTCAATTTCATCCGATAAATCGTAAATTTCTTCATCCTTCTTTTCAAGCTTACGCTCAAAATCAGATTTCAACCGTTCAATTTCCTGCTTATGCTCCAGTGTTTGAAGTTTCATATCAAACATTAATTGCATAGTTGCAGGATTAACACCCTCGGGATTGTTGGTTTTAAATTTTAAAAGTTCGGTTTTTACTTCTTTCATTTCTTCGGCAAAACCTAAGCCCGGAGTACTGTTTCTTTTTTCTTCCTCCACTATTTCAGCATCCTTATCAACTAACCAACAGGTGAATGATTCTTTGCTAGATGTGGGGCGTTTACCGGCATAAATTTCAATTTTCAACCCTTTAGGGTTACGTGTATCAACGGTACTTACCAATGTTTTTAAAAAGTTCTCTTTACCGGGCTTTGGCATATTCGCCATGTTCTCCCAACCTCCATTACGGTATATTTCAATAATGCGGCAATGTTCGGGATATTTAAAAGCATAGGAAGGAACGGCAACATGGCTTTGCCCTTCTAAAGGAAGTTCAGCTTGTTTAACACGTTTGCTCTTTGTTTTGTTGTCAGCGTTTGTTTTATTGGCATCTTTTTCGCTATCCTCTAAACGGTTAGCAATGTCCAGTAAAATGGGACATTTTTTAAAAAGATCTTCAGGAGTATTCATATTCATTTTGCGTATTTTTTAATTATCTTTTTTCTTTAATTCGTGGGATAACACGGATAAATTCTAAATCAATAGGAACAAGGGCTTTCAATTTTATTAATCCGGTAAATTCTTTTATTTGGTAGAAATTAAAATTGGCATACACTGCACCTTCATTGAATGGTTGGGAATCTGAAACAATTGTTAAGGAAACCGGAACCGTTTTTGCAACTAAATAATAATACTCGTTATATGCCGAAACATTAACTGCATTGAGTGCAATACCTGATTTAACACGTACCGATTCAAACCTGTAATTGGGCCATGCGTAACCTAAGTCATTCATGCGTTGCTCAATCAATTTCATTAAAATATAATCCATCTTACTTAAATTCGATTAAACCTTTTAAATATAAATTCACTGTTAAAGCACCTACGGCATTAAAATCTTCGTAATAACCCCTGATATATTCCCCTGACTTCATTTCTTCATTTAATGGCTGATATTTTATTTTTCCTGAAAGTAAATCAGCAGGATTGTCGATTACCGCATGAGTGATGGGCAATGACGACCAGTTATTAAAAGATGCTTTTAGCTCACCTATTTGAGGAATATTGACATCTTCCGATAAAAGTGAAAAATGATCGTGCGTAACTGCATAGCCATTAATTTCCTTAAACTCTTTCGGTATTTTAAATTCAAAAGGCACAATAGTTCCTGCCGCTACGTTGATCGGAATAATAAAATATTGAGTTCTAAAAACGCTTTTTGTCATTATTCTTTATTTATTTTCAGTGGTTTCAGGGTTTTTTAACCATAAATAAACATTAACGGTATATGGATAAACAGTACCCGGTACGCTACCATCTTTGTAAGTGATATTAACAGTTGAACCTTGTGCTTTTTCATTCAATTCCTTATCCCATCGTTCAGATGGAGGACAGTTTATACCGGCACTTAACATTTTAGCTTCATATCCTTTGGGATAAATGTCTAAACTTCCAATTTCAAAATTTTGAAACGTAGATGTTTTAAAAGCCTCAGGGTCTGTACACGTTGTTTGTATGCCTACCACATTATCATAATTAATGTCAGTTGTAACATCAACAGTTTCAACAGATGCACCGGCACCTGGAATAATTAATGAAGCGATCTGGTAT
>JAIOQD010000321.1 GCA_021413595.1 Bacteroidota bacterium
AAGAATAGTAAGTTAAAATCATTCCTGCATTTACAAATGAGTAAGAATATACTCCCATCTGCTTTTTTTCTCGCTAAACAATTGTTCGTCCAATAAATTTGTATCTTCGTTAATACCATCCCTTTGTAAAATAGATCGCAATTCAAGACTATGAAAAACTATTTTAAAATTTTTATCTATACCATTTTGTCTGTATCTGCACTTACCAGCTGCAAGAGCTATAGAGATCTGATAACAGATGAAATTGTTTTGAAAGACGGAAATTCTCAAACAGGTACAATTATAAAAAGTGATTCAACAAACCTACAAATCAAAAGAATAGATGAATCCATTAGTATCATTCCTTGGATCACTATTGATACCTTGCAAGGGAAAAAACTTAAAACATTTTGGGTCGGAGCAAATTTTGGATATTACAATACCCCTTATTTCTCTGTGTTCCGGAACGAATCCTTTGTAGGCAAACAGTTTGGATCACAGTATAAAGTTGGACTTGCAATGCGAGGGATCCGATTATATTATTTGAATTTATCTTATACGGCCGCCAAACCATATACTGTTACAAAGTTTGGTTTGGGCTATCAACGATACATACGAAGTACAACTTATCTGAAAAACAATAGTTTTTTCTGGGGCTCAGAATTAAATCTTATGAATGCAAAATATAACAATGGTTCTCAAATAACCCTTGAACCGTTTACAGGATTTGAGAAAAAATACAACGAGCGTTTAAGGTTTCATTTCAAATTTGGTTTGCAATTTAATTTAGCCAATAAAAATAATCAGACGGGTTTTAACTTGACCATTGGAGCTCACTTTATGAAACGGAACTTTAAAAAAGAGTATGAAACGCTTAATAAAGAACACCGGATATACAGAAAATGAAAAACGTAGCACTTTGCATCTTACTGTTTATTGGGTTTAGCTTATTTTCTCAACCCGGTGGTTTGGTTTTTAACGATACTATTTTACACAACCTTACCATTGAAACCGACCTGCCCGATTGGTTTGAAACATTAGAACAGGAATTTGATTTGAATTTTACAGATCCTATAGCCAATCCTGAAATTTATCATAAATGCACCGTTACCTGGGATGGTATTGTGCGCAGCAATTGTGGATTCAGAGAAAAAGGAAATGCATCAAATACACTTATCAATTTCGGAAAGAAAAAACCTTTTAAAATATCCTTTGATGAATTTGTAGATCAGGAGTTGGATGGTTTAAAAAAAATGAACCTGAATAATTTCACAAACGATCCCTCTTTGGTTCATGATGCAATTGCATTTAAACTGTTTCGTGATGCGGGTCTCATAGCTTCCCGAACATCTTACACCAAACTTTGGATAAACGGTGAATATATCGGATTGTATGTTATTATTGAAAATGTAGATAAAACTTTTTTAAAATCTAATTTCGGAAGTTCAGATAATGATGGTAATTTATATAAAACCGACAGAGGTGCAGGAGTAACCCTCGATTGGCTGGGCTCGGAGCCTACAGGATATAAAGGGCAAGGATTAAAATTAAACACCAATGAGAGCGAAGATGATTGGAGCAGGTTGATTAGTTTTATTGATCTGATCAACAATAATCATTCGGCTGATTTTAAACAACAATTTGAAAGCCGATTTGATGTTCACTCCTATTTAAAAATACTTGCAATCGAAAAATGTATAAGGAGCTGGGATAGTTATTGGGGAGGAGGCAACAATTTTTATTTGTATGAACATCCTGATGGAAAAATAAGATGGATCCCCTGGGACATGAACGAAACATTTCAGGATTTAAAAATAATAAGCGGAACTTCCTTATTAACAAGCTATTTAGTGCCATCAAATAAATTTGATGAACGGCCATTATTAAAAAGAATATTTGAGATTGAAGAATATAAAACCGAATATTTAAACTATGTATGCGAGCTGATACAAACAAAATTCACCTTAAATAATTTAGGAGAATATATTTTAGACAGACATAATTTAATTGATGAAGCCTATAAGATCGACACTTATAAATATAATTCTTACGAATCATTTCAACATTCATTAACTGAATATAATGAAGATGCTGTTTCACTTACCCATTCAGCTTATGTGCTTCGCTTGAATTACCCGGGTATTTATCCATTCATTCAATCTCAAAGAGAATGGGCCGTAGTACAAATGAATGGATGGGATCATGACTGTTCTATTGAGGATGAAACAATATACAACCTCCGTGTTTACCCCAATCCTGCTTCAGCTTATATTAATATTTTAAATGACACTTCGGGTTTTGAATATGCTCAAGTCAGATTGTATAATTTTATGGGTAAATTATATAGAACCACTAATTACGAATTGATGCAAGGGCCTTACTATACCTTACCACTGGAAGGTGTTCCGGCAGGCATCTATATTCTCACTAAAAATTCAGCTGACGGCAGAATTGGAAGGGCAAAAATAATTATACAGTAAATTATTTAGACCCTGTTTAATGAAATCCTAATTTAATTCCAAAAAAAGCCTCCAAATTAATTTTTTTTATTAATTTAGCTATTACTATGATAAAGAACATTGTTTTTTTTATTTTAATTTCAAGCCTTCTATTCGTTGGATGTAAAAAAGACGATGAATTGATTGTAGTACCCGGTAATCAAGCCCCTCCCGATTACACCATTTCCTCTATAATCAAAGAAAATTATGTAAATAAAGTTTACATCAGTGTTTTGGGCAGAAAACCGGAAACAAATGAGTTAAGTTCAGGTTTGTCCATTATTAATCAGCATAATTTATCTGAATTGGATAGGGCGGCTTTTTTAGATGAAGTTTTTGCTAAACCAACTTATAACCAAAGGCTTTACGAAATAGCATCCATTAAATTACTTACCAGTTTTGATACAAGTGCTATAACCGAGAGGATTGCAGTTTTTCAGTTTCTTCTAACCGATTCTACGTATGCTCCGGTTTTTGCTCAATTAAATATAGAAATAGCAAGATTACAGCTAGTAAAAAGTATTCCCGCAGACTTGAACAATGGAACATTAACCACTATTGGGATGCATAGAAGATTAATTAACAATAATTTTTACGATGACATAAATATGGGAACTGAAAATTTTGTAGTTTCTTCTTTCCAACATTTTATGGATCGGTATCCTACTGAAGATGAACTAGAACAATCCTCTGCCATGGTGGATGGATTGAGTGGCGTGATTTTTTTTACTCAGGGAAATACAAAAGATCAATACATGGATATTATTTTTAATACTAATAATTATTTTGAAAGTGAAGTTAGGGGACTTTACATCAGGTATTTATTCAGAGAACCCACTTCAGCTGAAATGACTACGTATGCCATAGAATATAAAACAGATCTGGATTATAAAAAATTACAAAAAACCATACTTTCACTGAACGAATATGTTGGCATTAAATAAACAATTTGAAAATATGATAATTTGCTAATTTGAAAATGAAAAAAAACAATTTTCCTATCATAATAAAAAACAAAGCACTTTTTTTACTTTTTCTTACAGCAATTGCGGTAACAAGTTGTAAAAAAGAGGCTAATAAAAGTTATATTTATGATGTAAACAATGTTGGTGTTTCTCAGGATGGTGTTGCAAAACCAAATATTAAATCAACTGTTGAATTTATTTCAATTGCGTATTCCGATCTTTATGGAAATACAATTGATCAGGCAAAACTCACCGACCTGGGAACCGCTTATAATGCATTTGGCGACAAAAAACTGATTGAGGATCTGATCATACGAAATTTTCTGAATGCTACGGGAGTATCAATCCCTACTGTTGTTGCAATGAATGCAGATGTAAATTTATTTGTGATAAACACCTACAAAAAATTCTATAACCGTGAACCGAATGAATTCGAATTGTGGCAAATGAAAAGTCTTATACAAAGTGATGTTAATACAACACCGGAGCTGGTATATTACGCCTTTATGACTTCGAATGAATACAGATACTATTAAAAAATTGAAAATGTGCTAATTTGAAAATGGTTAAATTAATTTTCAAATTGTTAAATTGTTAAATTAAAAACATGGACAGGAGAAATTTTCTTAAAAAAACGGTAATGGCTTCAGCAGGAGCGTTTGCTGTCCCGTATATTTTACCATCGGGTAGATTATTTGCTGCTTCAGGTATAAGAAGAGCCGACCATGTGGTATTTTGTCTTTTTGCAGGCGGTGTAAGAAACTTTGAATCAGTACACAAAGTTGATGGAAACCTTATGCCTAACATGCTTACCGGTTCCGAAGCAATTTCAGGAGATATGATCGGAGCTATGGATTTTTTAGCCCCTATTGGTGGCGCAGCGCTACAAACACAAGGTACTCTGTTTAAAGAATTCAGATATGCACAA
>JAIOQD010000377.1 GCA_021413595.1 Bacteroidota bacterium
GCTATTAATCCTTAAATGGTACGGCTATTTATATTTTGGATTTGTCTATCCAAAGTTTTATTTCATCGAATATTTATTTTGCTTCAATTTTAAAAAGAGAGGTTTGGCTATTCTTTTGCTGATTCCGACTATTTTTTTTTGAAAACAAAAAATCCTCGGTAAGAAACACAAAAATCAATTTTAATAATTTTAAAAAACAAAGACAATGGGGGAATCAAAAAACAAGCACACACTTTTGATAGCAATCCGTTTAATGCTACTCAGCAGCGTAAGTATATCTTTACAATCCCAAACAATTGCACCCACTTTGCTTGGTCAAAATGCCTGGTATGTGACTAATGGGGATATAGGGAAATTAGATGCTTATTGGGACGAGATAGATTCAAGCGGTGTAAAACAGGTGCGTATTGGAGGTATTGAGGCTAATTTCCGGCCGCTTTATTCGTTCGACAGAACAAGCCTTGCAATAACAAGTGTATCGAAGTTAAAACGACTGATTGATTCAATTCGTGCAAACGGAATGATTGTTATATCTTTGCGCCCTTATTTACGAAGTTCAGCCCATTATACAAGTTGGTTATAATCCTGTTTGCTCTATTAATGGAGGTAACGCAGAAAATCCATTAGGAGGACTAACACTTGATCAACAGGCGATTATTGCTGCTAATCTTGTTGATTCAATAAACAATGTTGAATATACTTCTAATCCTATTGTATATTGGATTATTGGAAATGAACCTAATAAAAACCCCAAAGATTGCGGAACAGCTGAGGGACCTTCTGGCGGATATGGTTATAATTCAGATAATTCAAGTGCGGCATTTGCTGCGGGACAAATAGCAGAATATATTAAAAAGTTTTCAAGCAAAATGAAGGCGAAAGATGCTTCCATAAAAATTATCGGACCGGAAACCAGCTATTTTCGCCAACCTATCATGCAGGATTTGACAAGCCCTGGCGGGATAAGTGACATCACAGGGCGAATAGGTAATAATCCCTACTTTTATATTGATGTTTATTCCTTTCATATTTATAATGGGTTCTCCGGGAGCCAGTCAAGGGACACGGTTGTAAATGTATTAACTGCGCCTGGTAAGTTCCAGGATAATTTGACTTTGCTTAAAACACGCTTAGCCTCCTGCAATAGTTTCCACAACAGATCAGGAAGCACCGCTTTAAAAATGGCTGTTGACGAAGCAAATGTAAACTCTCAAAACCCGGCTAATGATCCGGTTACAGGAGTGGGAGCCGGCAGTTTCCTGGGCGGCCAGTTTTGGGCAGAGATGATGGGAATATGTATGAAGAAAGGGGTTGACTTCCTGAATTTCTGGAGTGTAAAAGAAGGTTGTAATCCACCTAATGGTACAGGTAATATAGGCTACCTAAATGGCTGTAATGGCACCCAAAAAAAGCCGGCTTATTACCACTATCAACTGATTGCAAAAAATTTCAGTGGCGATTATTATGCCAAGGAATAAAAATTAAAAAACGGAAAGCCACTATGAAAACGGTTTTTGTGCGGTCGGGCAAAAGCAAATGTGGTGCAATTGTGTCGGCTAGTGGGAGGGATTGCACCTCTTTTGCTTTGCAGAAGCGATAGCCAAACGGCTTTGCCGATTTTTTTTCTTTGTTTTTTTGTCGGTCAGCGGTCTGTTTTTCTTTTTTTATACGGTTGCAGCCAACGGTGAAATAGGCGCTGAAAGCGCTTATTTGATGTTAGCGGCTGTAAGTCTTTATCGGAGGATAAAGTCCATTTCAAACTACAAAACAGTCAAAAAAGCACAAAAAAATTCTCAGCGCATAAAATTGTCTAAATGCGCC
>JAIOQD010000378.1 GCA_021413595.1 Bacteroidota bacterium
CATAATCATAATGTAAGTGCATCAATGCTGTTTCAAACAAAAGCTCAGGTGAGTTTACAACTTTCACAAGAATATGATTGGATATTTCGCTCATCTTTTCTTTCTCCTCATTTTCAAGATCATTAGCGGAATAAATAATGATCGGAGGTAAAATATCTATATTATTTTGGAGATCTTTGATCAAGTCGATTGCTGAAAAACCCGGCAAAGAATGATCTATAATAATAGTTTCGAATATCTGTTGTTTTAGCAACTCAATAACCTTTCCTCCAGAAGCAGCAGTTGTAATTTTAATTGAATTCCCTTGAAATAAATTTGTGATACTTGGTAGTTTTTGATTATCCTGCTCCACAATCAATAATTGTTTAATTTCTATTGAATTAAATTTGATGATCCCTTCAAAAAGTTCATTCAACTGGTGAGGTTGTAATGGTTTTAACAAAAAACTTTTTGCACCTCTTTTTAAAGCCAGCACCTTATTTTCTTCACGGGAAATTAAATGGATAGGAATATGCCTGTAAATCAAATCATTTTTAAATTGATCCAACACTTTCCATCCACTGGTATCGGAAAGGTAAACATCCAACGTAATAGCAATAGGAGTAAACCGTGTTACAAAATTAAATATCTCAACATAGCAGGAGGCCACTACTACCTTAAGTCCATTCAAATGCACATGTTCCACCAATATTTTTCCAAAAATCAAATCATCCTCCACTACCAGAATAACTTTATCGTTTGCTGAAATGTTATTTCTGTCATCTCCTACTTCATTGGCCATTTCGCTAATATCTTCCAACTTTTTTGAAAGAATTTCATTTTCCGTCATTTTAATTACATCGAAGACTACATCTAATTCCTTTTTCTCAGTTACTGAGATTTTAAAATCATTGTCAGTATTTTGGGCTCCAATTTTATCCATAGGCAAATACAATGTGAATGTACTGCCAACCCCTAATTCACTTTCCAATTCAATTATTCCGCCAAGTAATTAGGCCAAACCACGGCTGATTGACAACCCTAGTACGGTACCACCATATTTCCGGCTTGTTGAGCCTTCTGCTTGTTGAAACGCCTCAAAAATAATAGTTTGCTTATCCTGAGAAATACCAATTCCTGAATCGATAATAGAAAATGCCACTACTTGTTTTGCTAGGTTCAGTGAACTATTGCCAGGCCATTTTTTCTCTGCCTTAAATACTTTAAGCTTAACTTCTCCTTGCTCTGTAAATTTGAAAGCATTTGAAAGAAGGTTTTTAAGGATTTGGTTCAAACGTTGTGAATCAGTATCAATGGATTCTGGAAGGCCGGAATAAATTTCAGTTTTAAATTTCAGATTTTTCGTTTCTGATAAAGGTTTAAAAGTTGTTTCAACAAATGTTGAAATTTCGGAGAAAAGAATATTGGAAATATTTGTAGTGATAAAACCAGACTCGATCTTAGATAGATCAAGAATATCATTAATGAGTTCTAATAGATCATCTCCGCAGGAATGAATGGTTTTTGCATAACGTGTTTGTTTGTCATTTAAATTTCCTTCCGGATTTTCATACAATTGTTGCGCAAGAATTAATAAGCTATTCAAAGGGGTGCGCAATTCATGCGACATATTTGCAAGGAATTCAGATTTATATTTGGATGTTAATGTTAGTTGTTCTGCTTTTTCCTCCAATGATCTTCTGGCTTCCTCTATTACTTTATTTTTGATCTCCACTTCGCCTTTTTGTTTGAGGAGCATATAAGCTTTATCATTTAACTCATCGTTTGTTCTTCGTAACTCATCCTGTTGGATCTTCAAAGCACTAGTTAATGATTGTGATTGGGAAAGTAAAACTTCAGTTCTGGTATTTGTTTGAATCGTATTTAATACTATACCGATACTTTCTGTTAATTGGTTCAGAAAATCCAAATGTGTTTGACTAAAAGAATCCAATGTTCCTAATTCAATAACAGCTTTTACATGGTTCTCGAATAATACAGGGAGTAAAATTAAATTAGAAGGTTTTGCTTTTCCAAGTCCTGAATTGATCTTCACATAAGAATCAGGTATATTTGATAAAAGGATCCGCTCCTTTTCTAATGCGCATTGTCCAACCAATCCTTCACCAAATAAAAATTCTTTTGGAATATGTTTCTCGGATTTATAAGCATAGGAAGCGAATAACTTCAATTTTGGGAACACTTCATCTGCTGCAACAATATAGAAGGCACCATAATGAGCGCTCACTACTTGGGCTAACTCTGAAAGAATCCGTCTGGCAACTGTTTTCAGATCTTTCTGACCTTGTAACATCTGATTAAACTTTGCAAGGTTTGACTTAAGCCAATCTTGTTCCTGATTTAATAAAGTTGTTTCACGTAGATTGATAATCATTTGATTAATTGTACGCGGATTTTGCGGGTTAAGTCACCTTTTGTAACCGCAGATGCAACTTCTGAAATGGATCTCACCTGAGTAGTTAAATTTTCGGCTAATTGATTTACATTTTCTATTAAATTTTTCCAGATACCGGAAGCGCCAGGTACATTGGCTTGTCCACCCAACCGACCTTCAAAACCTACCTCGTTTGCAACGTTTGTTACCTGGTCAGCAATTATAGAAAGTGTTTCAATCATCCCATTAAATGTACCGGTTAAATGTGCTAGCTCTCCTTTCCCATTTATAGATAATTTCCGATGCAAATTTCCTTCTGCCACCGATTCAACCACTTTTGAAATACTACGTACCTGATAGGTAAGATTTGATGCCATTATGTTCACGCTGTCGGTTAGCTCTTTCCATGTTCCGGAAATACCTGCCACATAAGCCTGTCCGCCTAACTTACCATCAGCACCCACCTCTTTGGCTACACGTGTTACTTCAGTTGAAAATAGGTTTAGCTGTTTTACCATGTTGTTTAGATCCTTAAAAATTCGATCAAAATCTCCATAAAAAACATAATCATTTCTTTCTAATAATAGCTCCGGCAGGTTCCCCTTTGCCACAGCCGAAATTACTTTATCCATTTCTCTAATCGGATAAACTAATTCTGATATTAGCAGGTTCAACGAATCGAGGCCGGTTTTCCATTCACCTTGTGCTTCAGGAAAAACAATGCGTTGATGAAGCTTACCTTCCTTACCAATATCATTCTGTGCTTTGGAAAATTCCTTTATTAGCTTTTTATTATTAGCGGCAATCTCATTTATTGTTTCTGATATTTTTAAGCTCAATCCTCCTTTGTAGGCAGGCATTTTTACATCAAAATTTCCATTTTTAATTTCTATTAGAAATTTCAGTAGTTCAGAGGCATTGAGGTCATCATTTTCTTGTGATGAAGTATCGTTAAGTTCTTTTTTTGTTATTCCTTTTGATTCTTGCTGTCGTTGCTTTTGAATTGATAACGGAGCTTCCATTGTTACCAAGGAAATAGAAATATTTTTCTTTTGATCCTTTTTAGTAGTTTTTGCCATAACTAGTTTTTTAAAACATATAAGTTGCTACAAATTCGATAAACATGAGAGAATTCAACAAATATGGTTTTTGAAGAGTTTAAAATATTATTCATAAAAGAAAGAATTTTCTAATTTTACTTTGTAAAACTATTGATATTGCAAGTCTTAGAGTTAAATTATTTTTTCAGTTTGCTTTAAACCAACAAGAATAAATTAAATACTAAGCACAAAATTTTCTTTATTTAATCCTGAAGTGTGATATTGCCAATTGATATTGATGACTTCAGCCAATATCTTTTTTAGCGATGTAAAATCGTTCGGCTTTGTAATGTATATATTAGCGCCAAGAACGAAGGATTCTTCGATATCTTTTTCCGACCCTGAAGTAGAATAAATAGCAATTGAAAGATTATTAAATAGTTTATTGGCTCTTATTTCTTTTAAACATTCTATCCCCCCCTTACGTGGCATGTTTAGATCAAGAAAAATCAGATCAGGTAATTGATTTTCGGTTTTAGAAAGGTAATCCATAAGTTCCACCCCGTCATTTACTGTAGTAACGAATGTTTGTATTTTTAATTCTTCAATGGCATATTTAAAAAACAGACGATCATCCTTGTCATCATCAGCAAGAAGTACGTGGAGGCAATCATGATGCATAATTATTATTATTTTTAGTTTGAGTAAATATCTTAAAATTATATTTTTTCTTATCAACTGTCTAATCCAGCGACAATAACCTTTACCGGAAAAAAAACATTAAAAACGGAACCCTCCCCTACTTTGCTTTGTGCTGTAATGAAACCCTTGTGGTTTTCCATTATTTTTTTACAGATTGCCAGCCCGATACCTGTTCCGGAATATTCACTTTTACCATGAAGACGCTGAAATATTTCAAAAATTTTAGTCGCATATTCTTGTTCAAAACCAATCCCGTTATCTGTAAATAAAAACCTATGATAATTTTTATTTGCATCGGCACCCTCATTTATATAGCTTTTTCCGGAAACAAGGCTGGAAGTAATATTAATTTGTGGTTTTATTCCAATCCTTCGGTATTTAATAGCATTTCCAATTAGGTTTTCTAACAGTTGACGAAATTGAAAATCAATTACCCTCAAAGTGGGTAATTGAGTGGAAGTAATGGTTACATTATTTTCCTCAATTGTATCTTTAAGTGAATTTTCTACCTCCTCCAGCAAAACATTTAAATCGAGTGTTTCAAGTTTTTTTACTCCCGAGCTTGTTTGGGAAAAGGCAAGAAGGTCATCAATTAATCTTTGCATATTACCTGTCGAATGGATGATGCGCTTAATATACTCTTTCCCATCATCTGTAAGCGATTCATTGTGCTTTTCAATTATTAAATTGCTGTATGTTTTTATTTTTCGCAAAGGTTCCTTCAAGTCATGACTGGCAACATAACTAAAGGATGACAATTCGGTATTCATTTTTTGAAGTTCCTTGTTTTTTTGAGAGAGCTGTTTTCTATGTCGTTCCAACTCCTTTTCTACTTTTTTTTCTTTTGTAATGTTACGGATAAACGAAATAAAAACCTGCCTACCATTCCACAATGAACTGGCAATAGAAATGGCAACAAAAAACTCTTCACCTTCCTTATTTATAGCGGTAATTTCAATTGATTTATTTAATAAATCTGAATGGATTGTTGCCTTTATTAGGTTAACTCCGTTTAAGTACCCTCCGGTATATCTAAGAGGTATTATTGTTTCAACTAATGTTTTTCCAATAATTTCATCCGCTGTCCAACCGAATATTGCTTCGGCTTTCGGATTCCATAAAAGTATGTTGTTATTCTCGTCATTTACAATAATTGCATCAGGGGCATTTTGAATAAGTTGCCTGAATGTTTTTTCACTTTCTTTGAGTTGCTGATTAAGCAGATAATTTTGTGAAACATCCATCATAGAACCTTTCATTTTTACTGGCATACCATCCTGAAATGTCACAACACCTCTTGACCAGATCACCTTTCCATTTTGAATTTTTTGAAAACGATAGTAACATTCGTAAAGTTCAGAATTTATTAAGGAATTGTTGAGCGCTTCTCTTATTTTTTCTATGTCAAAAGGATGAACATTCTTGAGAAAAGTTTCCAGTTTGCTATTGTCGTTCAATTCAAAAAAATTCATCAGGTGAAGGGAGGGAATAGAACTATCCCCATCAAAATCCCATGCAAAATTTTCTGCCACACCATTTGTATGGGCTTCCTGCAATTGTTGGTTTCGATCTTCTAATTTCGGAAAAGTTTCTTTTCCTTTTGAGTAATAGTTATCCAGGTTTTGTTCATTAAAATGGAACAACCTATTAAAGCTAATCTCTTCCAACAGAGACGTGAATCGATCAGCTTCATCAATTATTTGCATTGAGATAGCCATCTCAGACGTGTAATCAGCAAGGAACCTTCTCAACGTTTTTCGGTAAATAAAAGTAAGGCAGGTAATGTCTTTGGCTACTATTTTGGTGGTATTTATGCCGGCAAATTGATCACCAATCCATTTTTTTAAGTTCAGATTAATATAATTTGGAGAATCCATTTTTACAATAGAATCAAGTAATTCCTTTGTGTTTTTCCGGAACAATTCAATAATTTTTCGTTCAGGTAATATTTTAACATATTTAAGTAAGGGGATTTCTTCCTCGCGTGATATAATTAACATAGTAGATGCCAACTCTTCCTGCTTATTTTTCAACAGAAATTTTGCATAATCCGGTAAATAGTAAAAATTCAATTTTACTTTTTCAAAGATTGTTTCATCCGTTTTAGTCATGGTTTAAGCTATATTATTTTAATAACACGATGCTACATTAACTCTTTCTCGGCATTTGAACCATTATTTTCCCGCCTCTTTTTAATTATACGTTGAAATGAGGAAGGTGTTAAGCCTGTTATTTTTTTAAATTGCCAGGATAAATGTGCAGAACTACTGTAATTTAACTTGCTTGCAATTTGAGTGAATGTTAACTCATTAGCGATAATTAATTGCTTTACCCGTTCAATTTTCTGCATAATGATAAAATTTTCAATGGAAATGAAAGTTACCTCAGAAAAAAGATTAGAAATATAACCAAAACTATAATTGAGTTTTTGAGCCAGATAAAATGAAACTTTTGAAGGTGGTAATTTTTCCTCCAAATAGAGCATTTCAATAATAGTGTCCTTTGTCTTTTGAACAAGTGAACTAATTCTGTCGTCAAGGACCTCAATTCCGTACTTTTTTAAAACTGTTGATAACTGATTATGCTGGTCAGCAGAAATTCCATTTTTTAATTCCAGCTCTCCCAAACCTGTTAATTCACACGTTAAACCAAGCTTATCTAATTGTTCCTGCAATAATGATTTACAAGTTGTATTTATATTGTACCTGATGTATAATTTCATTCTATAATTTTATCTAAGCATTTAAAAATAAAGCCTTTATAAGTATTAAATATAAACAAAATTATATATTTTGTGATAATAATTTCCTTGACGAAGATGGCTATTCTAAATTGAAAATTCTTACATTATAACAGGAAAAAGTTACAATTAAACACTATTTTAGCAATTAGGAATCTTTGTAAATTGAAATACCATTTGTATGCTGTCGCTAGGATTAAGTTTTCAATACAAATATTGAATTTGGCAGGTCGGCAGAAAACGAAAGCCATAATCTGCAACCAAATAAGCCATGCGGCAGAATTGATAGAAATTATTTTAGTCAAATAATACCATTACTTAATTTAAAATAGACCAATCTTGAACCACATAGAAACATAGATTTTGTTGGTACGTATAGAAAAAAAATTTAGCATAGGGGCTATGTTTGGAGCGATTCTATGTAAAATTTGTACCTTATTTGACTATGAATCTATGTGGTTCAAATATTTATTATTCAATCAAACTATTGGACTAATATTATTAAGCATTGGTATAAACAGATGGATCCGTTTAAATTTAAATGAAGAAGGCCCCTACAAGATAAGACACCAAATGAACTTTGAAATGTTCATTTAGTGCAGCAATTGAGAGATTGTGTCAAGGATATAATCCGGTTTGAATAAAATTTTAAAAGTGCCCGGTTTGAAAATTTAATTAGATCATATTCAATTTTCTTAAAAGCTCCTTTTTAAATTGCCCGGCAATTGGTAATGGATGTTTTCCGGTATAAGCAGAATTTTCTTCAATATTATCGATATGGCTCAAGGAAACAAGGTAAGAACGATGCAAGCGAAAGAATTTATCAGAAGGAAGTTTTTCTTCAATATTTTTTAGGGTAATATGGACAGTGTGACGTTTATCAGGAGTGAAAATATTTACATAATCGCCAATAGCCTGTATATATTGGATATTTTCTAA
>JAIOQD010000379.1 GCA_021413595.1 Bacteroidota bacterium
AGTTAATTTTATTTTTTCCCTGCTCCGGTATTTAAATAATACGAGCGACCAGATAATTCAAGCCGAATTATTAGAATACCTGATTGCTTCCAAACGTGTTGAAAATACTGATATAAACCAATTGTTGGTGGAGAAAAAGCAGGAATTTATTTCTGTAATTAAGTTGGTGTGTCAGGATTTCAATAGTAATGCCCTTTCAAAAATGGCATTGTATGAGCTATGTGAAGAGTTGGTGAGATTATTTAAACTCAATACAGTCCCAAATGCATACATTCAGTTTTATTTGGATGAGGTGTTGAATTATTCTATTAAACAAAACAACAACCTGAATGATTTTATTGACTATTGGGAAGATAAAAAAGAGAAAGCCTCGTTAATTGTTCCTTTGGGAATGAATGCGGTTACTATTATGACGATCCATCGTGCAAAAGGATTAGAATTTCCGGCTGTGATATTGCCATTTTCTAATGGGAAAGTGGAAAAAGGTAAAAAGCATTTGTGGGTGGATTTGGAAAATAATAAGATCCCACAACTGCAATCAGCACTGGTTTCAGCAAGCGAAAGTTTGCGGGAAACACCTTATGGTGATCTATACGATGACGAAAAAAACAAGTCCTTGCTTGATAGTTTGAATGTACTTTACGTAGCACTCACACGCCCCGAAGAACGGTTGTATATACTTACCGGAAAACCATCTAAGTCGCCAGCTAATTTAAGTACCGTTAGCGATATGTTTGCATACTACTATCAACAGAATGGTGAATGGCAGGAAGGGAAGACCGTTTATACTTTTGGCGAACAAACACCGCATAAACAACATTTAAAGGGTGCCGAAACTCAAAACTTTAAACTTTTAACTTTTAACTCAAACCAGTGGCGAAATAATATTAAAATGCGTACAGCTGCACCAAGTATTTGGAACCTGGAAATAACAGAAAATAAAAAAAATTATGGTGTGATGGTACATACTGCATTGGCAAAAATTAAGTGTGAAGAGGATATCGAATCCGCTGTAAATTCAATGTTTTTGGAAGGGTTGGTTACGGCAGATGAAAAAGAGAATTTGTTAACAGTAATTAAAAAAATCATCAAACTACCTAAATTACAGGCTCATTTTGTACAAGGGTTAAAAGTTAAGAATGAAAGCGAAATTATTTCATTGACGGGAGAAAAATTTCGTTTGGACAGAGTTGTTTTTCATCCGATTTTGAAAGGAAAGGATGGGCAATCAACCGCTGTAATTATTGATTATAAAACCGGTGAAGAAAAACCGGATCACAAAAAACAAATACTTCAATATGCCGATCTGCTAAACCAGATGGGTTATACCGTTACAGAAAAATTATTGGTTTACATTGAAGAACAGAAGGTGCTGGAATGTTAAAGAATTAAAGGGGTTGAGGATTTCCAAAATCATTTCCTTATTATTTCGTAAATTAGCATTTTATAAATCAGCGCAACTCTGCGGGAAACTCAGCGTTTCTCCACGAAAAATAAATATGCAAACACTTTGATACACAAAGAAGACATAGATAAGATTTTTGAAGCAGCTCGTGTTGAGGAGGTGGTTGGGGATTACGTTACACTTAAAAAACGTGGTGTTAATCTTATTGGCCTGTGTCCATTTCACGATGAAAAAACACCATCCTTTTATGTATCACCGGTAAAGGGTATTTACAAATGTTTTGGTTGTGGTAAAGGAGGGCATGCGATAAATTTTGTGATGGAGAAGGAGTTGATGTCCTATCCGGATGCCTTGCGCCATCTTGCAAAAAAGTATAACATACATATTGTAGAAGAGGAGCAATCGCCCGAGCAACTGCAATCACAAAATGATCGTGAGAGTTTGTTTGTTGTTTCTTCGTTCGCACAAAAGAATTTTCAATTGGGCTATTGTTTAACCAACCGAAGTGCATTTACCGATATTGCAATAAGGACTGGTTATAAAGCGGAATACCTTGTAAAAGCTGGGCTTACGTTTGAATATAAGAACGAAAACCCAAACCCTTCTTTTAATGAAGATGCCGAAATTTTAGCCTCTACAGAGAAGGCTGGCTCAAAGTTGCTTGACCGTTTTTGGGGTCGGGTAATGTTCCCTATTCATAATGCAAGCGGCCGTGTGATTGCTTTTGGGGGGCGAACCTTACGTACCGATAAAAAAACCGCGAAATACATTAATTCTCCGGAAACAGATATTTACCACAAGAGCGATGTGTTATACGGATTGTTTTTTGCCAAAAAGGAGATCATAGAGCAGAAAAATTGTTTTTTGGTGGAGGGTTATACGGATGTAATATCCATGCATCAATCGGGAATTGAAAATGTGGTCAGTTTCAGAGGGATTGATTTGATATTGGAAGAGGGGATGAACGTTAAGGTACTGTTGTTTCCTGATGGTGAAGATCCTGATTCCTATTCGAAACGTGTAAGTAGCGAAGAGTTGAAGACCTTTGTTAAAAACAATTCGAAAGATTTTATTTCTTTCAAAACCAATTTATTAATGGGTGATGTACAAAACGATCCCATAAAAAAAGCAGGACTTATCAAAGAAATTGTTGAGAGCATTGCGCTTATTCCCGAAGCTATTTATCGTTCGGTATATGTGAAAGAATGCAGCCGTATCATGGATATGGAAGAACAAATTTTGTTGAACGAGTTGAATAAGATACGCAGCAAAAAGTTTAATGAAAAAAGTAATTCGCACATTCAATCTCCTAAAAATATTGAGGGTGATGGAGATTTAGTGATTGAAGAAAAAAAGGAAGAAAAAAATTTAAACGCTGAACCTCAAGAACGAAAAATTATTGAATTGTTGATTAATCATGGGAATAAAAATATTTTAGTAGATAGTGAAGATGAGGATGGAACCGCAATACAAGTGGAAAGCACTATTGCACATTTAATTATTGCAGAGCTACAAAATGATGCTATTGTTCTTGACAATATGCTTTTCAAAAGTATTTACAATGAGTATGTTGAACAACTTGAAAAAAATAATATTCCTGACAATAAATTTTTTTTATATCATGAAAACAATGCCATTAGTTCACTTACAATAGATTTAATGAGTAGCCCTCATGTTCTTTCCAACTGGGAAAGACATAGTATTTATACTAACAAAGAAGAAGACGATTTAAAAAAGACAGCTATTAAGACAGTATATACACTTAAAAGCTGTAGAATTGAAATAATGATAAACGATATTAACAAACAAATGAAAGATTGCACTTCTGATGATGAAATTATTCAGTTGCAGCAGGTAGCAAATCAACTCCTTAAAGCTAAAATTTCTTTAAATGCTTTTTTGGGGAGAATCGTGGTAAAGTGACAGAGGGTTTGATTTTTCTCTGTTTTATTTTAAATTAGCTTAAGAATTTTAATAAAAAAACCCGTCACACAAATCTTTGCATGACGGGTTTTTAAAATTGAATTAATTACTTAGCAGGAGTTGCAGGTGTTGCTTCAGCACTTGCTGATGCTTTTCCTTTGCAACACGCTTTTCCTTTAGCTTCTCCACCGTGACAAGATTTAACTTCTGCTTTTCCATCAGCAGTAGTGCTTGCAGCAGCAGTTTCATCTTTTTTGCAACACGCTTTCTTTTTATCGCATTTCTTTTTATCTTCTTTTTTCTCTTCACCGCCTAAAGTGATAACAGTTCCTGTAGTTAAAGCGGCAACAGTAACTGCTGAAGAAGCTCCAACAATTCCGGTAAATGCAAACAATAAAAATAATTTTTTCATGTAGTTTATGGTTTTAAGTGATTAGTTCGTTTTTGATTTCTTTAACAAAGGTAATACAAAATTTAATTTTTTTTGCTTTTCAGCGTTAATAATTGTTAAAATAGACTATTCGAATGTGGCAATAATGGTTTCGCGGCCACGCACTTTCTGTTCAAGATTCACTTTCACCTTCACGTTTAAAGGCAGCAATAGATCTACTCTTGAACCAAATTTAATGAAGCCGAACTCATTTCCCTGAACAGCAATGTCCCCTTCCTTAGCATAATTTACAATACGTCTGGCCAAAGCACCGGCAATTTGTCGGAATAATACAGCTTGTCCGTTTTTATGTTCCACCACAATTGTTGTACGTTCATTATCCGTGGATGATTTCGGGTGCCAGGCCACTAAAAATAAACCGGGATGATATTTCGAATATTTTACAATTCCACTAATTGGATAACGATTAATATGTACATTGATAGGCGACATAAAAATGGAAATCTGAAGACGTTTGTCTTTAAAATATTCGGTTTCTGTCACTTCTTCAATTACCACCACTTTGCCATCGGCAGGAGCTATAATGTGATTATCATTGATAATGATTCCACGGTTTGGACTGCGAAAAAACTGTAAAATGGTAATTAATAAAAAAGCGGATAAAAGATAGCCCAACCATAATACTATTGGATATGCACAGAAAAAATAACAGGTTAGAGAATTTATAATTGCAACTACAATTATAGTGATGATCAATGATGGAATACCTTCTTTATGAAATTTCATTTTGTTTATAGTGTATTAAATTCGTAACATTAACTTCGGATCACCTACCATAGTCTTCGACAAGCGCTGACTGACCGCGCGCGATATTACACTGAGTATGTTGATTATGTAAGTGGCTTTAACATTATTAACACTTAACTAAATTACCCTAGAATTTAGATTTTTAGCTTTATTATTTTTTCTTTTGACTGATCTGTTGTTGACGATCTTTAGTCATTTGCTCTAATTTCTCTTGAAATTTTGATACTTTTTTAGGTTTCTTTTTATTCTCCTGAATTTTAGCATGCAGCGCATCCGAATCGATTACAAATTTTTGCATCACCCATGTTTGTCCGAAGGTGATCATATTCGCAAGGAAATAATACCAGCTTAAGCCTGCTGAATAGTTGTTTAAAAAACCAAGAAACAAGATCGGCATCAGGTACATCATCCATTTCATGCCTGGCATTTGATTGGATGTGCCCATAAGCTGACTGTTGCTCCAGGTATATAAAAGGGTAGAAGCGGTCATTAATAAAGCAAATAAACTCACGTGATCGCCATACCATGGCACAGCAAAACCAAAATTATAAACCGAGTCATAGGTGGAAAGATCGTGTGCCCAAAGAAAGGGTTCCTGACGTAATTCAATGGATGCCGGAAAAAAGCTGAAGAGAGCGATCAAAATAGGCATTTGTAATAATACAGGGATACAACCTGCCATTGGATTAACACCAGCTTGTTTATACAGCGCCATAGTAGCTTGCTGTTTTTTCATTGGCTCGTCATCTTTGTGTTTCTCATTCAATTCATCAATTTCGGGTTTCAATACCCTCATTTTAGCTGATGATAACACTGTTTTGTAGGCAATTGGTAATAATAATAATTTTAATATCACTGTTAAAATAAGGATAATGATACCATAGTTCAAATTGAAACCACTCAGGAAATTAAAAATAGGAATTGTTAAAAAACGGTTTAGCCATCCAAAAATTTTCCAACCCAAATTGATCTGTTTTTCTAATTCAATATCGTATTGTTTGAGTGTTTTAAAGTGATTTGGACCAAAATAAAAGCGCACTCCAAAAGTTTCGGATTGCAAATGTTTGTATGGAATAGCGATTGCAGTGGAATACTTCTTTATATATTTTTTAGATCCATGTTCAATAGTAGTTTCAATATTAGCAGCTTTTTCAAATGATTCATCAGCAATAATTACAGCAGTAAAAAATTGTTGTTTAAAGCCGATCCATTTAACAGCTGTTTCAAGCGTCTTTTTTTCTTCGTCCGATTCACTGATCTTATCTACATTTTCGTTAACAGGACTAAAATAAATAGTTGATGCCGCTTGTTGCGTTTCGTGATTTTGCTCTTGCATTGGAGTTTTCATGCTCCAGTTAAGCGTTAAAGCAGTAGCGCTTGGCGAAATAATATCTTGTATTCCAACAATGTTTAAACGAAAGCCCATCATGTATTCATCTCCGTTCAATGTATAGACATATTCAATATATTTTGTTTTGCTGCCTGCATATAATCGCATAGCAAGGCTTTTGGAGTTTTTTCCTGTTAAACTAAAACTGCCACCTTCAGGCTCAAAGTATAGGGAATCGGTAGAGAGTATTTTAGAATTAACCTGTAAACTAATGTTTTGTGCTGAAGAATCTTCGTCAAACAAGATCAATGGTTTGGCATCAAATGTTTTGTAATTTTTTAATTCAACAGAGGCAATTCTTCCGCCTTTTGTAAAAACATTTACTTTCATTACCTCGTTTTCAAGGGTAATGGTTTTATTTTCGCCTGTTGCTGCATTCGCGAAATCCGCATAGGCTTGTTTGTTGATGAGCGCTTTTACTGAATCACTTATTACTCCGGTAGAGTCGGCTAAGCCTGATGTGGCAAGGGTATTAATACCTGCTGCTTT
>JAIOQD010000380.1 GCA_021413595.1 Bacteroidota bacterium
TGTATGTCATTTTCTTCTAACATTTTTGCAACACCATTAAATTGAAGTTCAACAATACGGTGTACATCCTCACGATTGAGCGGAGTAAACATAATCGTTTCATCAATTCTATTTAAAAATTCAGGTCGCAAGTTTTTCTTCAATAGTTCGAACACTTCAATTTTTGTTCTTGCCATAATTTCATCTCTATTTTTTTCATTCATCTTTTCAAAATTTTCTTGAATAAGATGTGACCCCATATTGGAGGTCATAATAATAATGGTATTTTTGAAATTTACAATACGCCCCTTGTTATCCGTTAATCTTCCATCATCAAGAACTTGCAACAATACATTAAATACATCAGGATGCGCTTTTTCAATCTCATCCAGTAATACTACACTATAAGGTCTCCTGCGAACAGCCTCCGTTAACTGACCACCTTCCTCATAACCAATATATCCCGGAGGAGCCCCAACCAAGCGACTTACAGAGTGCCTTTCCTGATATTCGCTCATATCAATGCGGGTCATACTATTTTCATTGTTAAATAAAAATTCGGCTAACGCTTTAGCCAATTCAGTTTTACCAACACCGGTGGTTCCTAAAAAAATGAATGAACCGATAGGACGTTTTGAATCTTGTAATCCAGCCCTACTCCTGCGCACAGCGTCACTGATCGCCTCAATGGCTTCGTATTGTCCAACCACACGTTTATGTAATTCATCCTCCAAATTCAGCAACTTTTCACGCTCACTTTGTAACATCCTGGAAACAGGAATACCGGTCCAGATAGCAATAACACCGGCAATATCTTCAGCATCAACTTCCTCCTTTATCATTTGAGAACCGCCTTTTTTCATTTCGGCTAGTTTACTTTCAAAGGATTTTAATTCGGTTTCAGCTACTTGAATTTTTCCGTAACGGATCTCAGCTACTTTACCATAATCACCACTTCGTTCAGCTTGTTCAGCTTCAAATTTTAAATTTTCAATTTGTTCTTTCACTTTTTGAATACCATCAACCACCTCTTTTTCACCTTGCCATTTTGCTCTCAAATCCGCACGTTGATCAGCCAATTCAGCAATTTCTTTATTTAGATCTTCCAACTTTTTCTTATCATTTTCACGTTTGATCGCTTCGCGCTCAATTTCCAACTGACGAATTTTACGTTCCAAAACATCCAGTTCTATTGGCATTGAGTTAATTTGCATTCTTAATTTAGAAGCAGCCTCATCCATCAGGTCGATTGCTTTATCGGGCAGGAAACGATCATTTATATAACGTTGCGAAAGTTCAACAGCCGCAATAATTGCTTCATCCTTAATACGTACTTTATGATGCGTTTCGTATTTTTCTTTGATACCACGTAAAATCGAAATTGCATCTTCAGCACTTGGTTCATCCACCATCACCTTCTGGAAACGTCTTTCAAGCGCTTTATCTTTCTCAAAATATTTTTGAAATTCGCTAAGTGTTGTTGCACCAATTGCACGCAACTCCCCACGTGCTAAAGCCGGTTTTAGGATATTGGCAGCATCCATAGCCCCTTCACCACCACCTGCACCAACAAGAGTGTGGATTTCATCAATAAATAAAATAATTTCTCCATCAGCTGCAATAACTTCTTTTACAACTGATTTTAAACGCTCTTCAAATTCGCCTTTGTATTTTGCACCTGCAATTAGCGAGCCCATATCCAAGGAAAATATTTGTTTTGATTTTAAATTATCAGGCACATCACCGTTAATGATACGATGCGCAAGCCCTTCCGCAATAGCCGTTTTACCAACACCCGGCTCACCAACCAAAATTGGATTGTTCTTAGTTCTGCGTGATAAAATTTGAAGTACTCTTCGTATCTCCTCATCCCTACCGATAACCGGATCAAGCTTTCCTTTTTTTGCCTGTTCATTTAAGTTAATGGCAAATTTATTAAGTGTATTGTAAGTATCTTCCGCAGTTTGGCTGGTTACCTTAGCTCCTTTGCGAAGTTCAGCAATAGCCGTTTTCATATCCTTTTCGTTAACACCATTATCTTTCAGCAATTGGGAGATGGTATCCTTTGTGGAAAGTATAGCAAGCAATAAATGTTCAATAGAAACATATTCATCGCCAAATTCTTTCAGATAGGTTGATGCCTTTGCTATCGCCTGATTTGCATGGTTTGATAAGAAAGGTTGTCCGCCCGAAACTTTTGATAACCTTCTACAATTTTATCCAATGCCAAAGAAAACATTTGTGTGTTGACATTAAGTTTCTTCAGCAGGAACGGTGTTACGTTTTCATCCACCTCCAAAATGCCTTTTAATATATGTCCGTTTTCAATGGCTTGCTGGCCATTTACGGTTGCGATCTGCATAGCCTGTTGAACAGCTTCCTGCGATTTGATTGTAAAGTTATTTAGATTCATATTTTTATTTTTTTACAAAAGTTTTTGATTCTGTTTTTTTTCTTCTAAATATAAAATGTTACCTAATTCAAAAATTAATATAAATTTCAAATTCTTGTGGGCATTCCCTTTCTTAAAAAAAGAAAGGAGCCGGGCTTTCCTCGGAATTTATCCTGAGCTCTTGTCAAAGGAATCCCTAACACGGTATTATCAGTGGAAGATAAAATTATAAATATCCTATAAACACCCTTTTTTAATTTTTTCAATTTTATTATTTCTGTCCAATGAAAATGTTTTTTCTGTTTGATCTATATAATTGAAAATGATTAAAATCCGTTGATATAATTCATTGGCTCTCGTTTGCTCGCCTTTATCTTCAAACAATTAAGCGGCAGCAAACAATACATCTCCCAAATAATTTAAATGAACTGAAGTATATTTTTTTTCTTCAATTAAAGTTTGAACAAAATTATCGGAGGGGATGGATAGTATATTTTCAATGTTCAGATCAAATGTATTTTCAAGAGTTTCCTGAGTCAATTTGATTCCTTCATCCATCTTTCCTAGCTCTTTTAATTTTAATATTTCAGAAATAATTTTCCCGATGGTGCGTCCTAAGTCTTCTAATTGACGTTTAATAAAATCGCGCTGTATCATTACGTTTTTAGATTTCCATTTTGTAAAGAACAAAAATTATTCCCATGTAAAAAATGAGCTTAATCAAGGTAGAAAATGATATTAATCAGACGAAATGACGCGATGAATTAATTAGCAATGACATTTTGTCGCTGGAACGACCAATTTGCATAGTATTGCAGAGAAATGAAGAAATGTGATTTTGAGAAGGATGGAACAAAATAAAACACAGATAACACAGATTTAAAGGATCTTTGTTGATTAAAATCCTTTTTTAAATCATCCGTTTTATCCGGATTCTATTTTATATTGAAAGTGAATTTTGTGAAGCAAGGCTTTATTAATTCATTGGAACATCTATCACAAGGATCTCTGCATCTTTTGTAATATCAATTTTAAATTTATCGGCTTCCCATATTCCTAAAGCATCACGTTTTTCGAGATTATAATTTTCAATTTTTGCTTCACCCTCTATTACAAAAACATAAGCACCATTTCCATTGTGTTGGATAGTATAATCAACAGCACTTCCTGCTTTAAACTTCCCTAAAGAAAAATACGCATCCTGATTGATCCACATCACATCAGCTGATTTAACAGGTGCTACAATGGTTTTAAATTTACCTATTTTTTCTTCTTCAGTAAATACACGCTGATCATAACGAGGAGTAATGTTACGCTCTTTAGGAAACACCCAAATTTGCAATAAATTAATTTCTTCTGTTTTTGAATGATTGTATTCCGAATGTGAAATCCCAGATCCGGCACTCATCGCTTGTATTTCATGAGGATGAATTACACCAATGTTACCCATACTGTCGCGATGTTCCAATGCACCTTTAAGTGGAATGGTAACAATTTCCATATTGTCGTGAGGATGAGTTCCAAAGCCCATTCCTGGTGCAACAATGTCGTCATTTAATACACGTAATAATCCAAAATGCATTTTACTTGGGTTGTGATAACTTGCAAAACTAAATGAATGTCGGGCGTTTAACCAGCCATGATCGGCATGTCCCCTATCTGTTGATTTATGAAAAACGGTTTTCATGTTTTATATTCTTTTTAACTGTTGTTAATTCATTATTATTTTTGGCAACTCCGTTGAAATGCTACTTTGAAAAGCCAATTCAAAAAACTTTGGTTTCATATAATCTATCAATGGAAACGAAGAAATTATTGTTTTAGCAATTGTTTCAGAATTTGCAGAAACTGTAACCCATAGCGTTGAGCGGTCGATCGCCAATGCATATTGAAGTATTTTACCTTGATCCATCAATTCGTCTATTTTAGCACGTTGTGAAGGAATTAATGCAATAAAATCTACCGACAATTCTTTGGGCAACAGTATCATTACCATATAAGCGTTCATATTTTCTGAATTTAATTTAATAAATTACATCAAAATTAACCACCCCTCCTTTGTCGGGATAAACTCCGAAACTTAGAAATAAAAATTTTGAGAAAAAAATTTTAGTCTCTTAAAGCTTGCTTCGCCTTTGAAGAAAAAAATTATCTTTTTCTATTTCTTGTTCAGTTTTTTTAGCCGTTACAAAATGCATCCATGTGGTTAATTAAAGCTGCCTTTTTTGAGTGTACCTTATTTAGGTGTCACTATCTCTATTTCCGCCTGCAATTTAACTACTTTACCCACCATTGCATTACCGGCTTCAAGCAATGTATTCCAGTTTAAACCAAAATCGAAACGGTCGATGGAGCTTTCTAGGGTGAAGCCAGCACGGATATTCCCCCAAGGATCAATAACCTGCCCACCATAGTTTACTTTAAATTCGATAGCTCTTGTAATCCCTTTGATAGTGATATCACCGATAAGTTTGTAATCCTCATCATTGATCATAGACATTGATTTTGAAACGAATTTGATGGAAGGAAACTGTGCTGCATCAAAAAAATCGGCAGAGCGGAGATGGTTATCTCTATCTTTCATATTTGTGTTGATACTATTCACATCAATTTCAAGCTCAATTTTTGCATCTACAAAATCATGCCCATTCGATTCTACTTTTAATTTGTAGTTCTCGAAATTACCTTTTGTTTGGCTTATTACCATGTGTTTCACAGCAAAGTGAACACTTGAATGTGTTGGGTCAAGTGACCATACTTTTACGTCATTTTTTACAATTGTTTCCATTTTTTTTATTTTTTTAATTTAATCATTAACTACAAGTCTATACAAATAATGTACATACATACATTTTATTAAATTTTTTTTTAACTCCTTAATTTATCTAACAGAAAATTGATTTGTTCTGCCTCATTTTCAGATATTTTTTTTAATTCTTTAGTGATAAAAACTTCTTCATGTACATCCAATTCGATAAGCAGATCTAATCCTTTTTTAGTGATTGCAACATTTACAGCTCTTCTGTCGTCATCACAAATAGCACGTTCCACTAATTTTTTTATTCTTAACTTTTCCACCAATCGGGATGCGTTAGAATTTTTGTCGAGCATACGGTCAATTAATAAATTAACAGTTGCCGGTTTTGGGTGCTGCCCCCTAAGTATCCGTAAAATATTATATTGCTGACCGGATATGCCATAAGGTTTTAAATTACAGGCGTGCTTTGAAGTTAGCCAGCCACTAGTAAATAAAATATTAATGAGCATTTTTTGATGCTCACTTTTAAAATTTGTTTGTTTTATTTCGTTACCGATTCTCATTTCGTTTTTTTATTACAGTACAAAGATACTAAAAATTTAAATACAGGCACATTATATGTACATACATTTATTTTTTTTGTAAAAATCGACAAAAATCACTGCTTTTCAGAGAATGCTCAGGAATTTCACAAATTTTATATCAAAAATTCGTGTAATTCGTGGGCAACCACTAATTAATCAAACTAAAACCGGTATAAGGTATCAATGCTTTCGGAATTTTAATCCCATCGGGCGTTTGATTGTTTTCCAATAAAGATGCAACTATCCGTGGCAAAGCCAAGGCGCTGCCATTGAGCGTATGTGCCAATTGTGTTTTTGAATCGCCTTCTTTGAAACGTAATTTCATTCTATTACTCTGAAACGTTTCAAAATTAGAAACCGAACTTACTTCCAACCATTTTTCCTGCGCAGCAGAAAACGTTTCAAAATCATACGTTAAAGCAGATGCAAAGCTCATATCTCCACCGCAAAGCTTAAGAATGCGGAATGGTAATTCCAGATCACGTAACAAACCTGCTACATACTCACGCATATCTTCTAATGTTTGATATGATTTATCGGGATGAGCAATTTGTACAATTTCTACTTTATCAAACTGGTGCAAACGGTTCAGCCCACGTACATCTTTTCCATAACTCCCCGCTTCCCTGCGAAAACAAGGTGTATAGCCACACATTTTAATAGGCAATTGATCTGCTTTTACAATCACATCACGATAAATATTAGTGATTGGAACTTCTGCAGTAGGGATCAAATATAAATTATCAATTGTTGAATGATACATTTGCCCTTCTTTATCAGGTAACTGGCCTGTTGCGTATCCTGACGCTTCATTCACCATTATTGGTGGTTGAATTTCCAAATATCCGGCAGCAGTAGCTTTATCGAGAAAGAAATTTATCAAAGCGCGTTGCAAACGAGCAACTTTCCCTTTATACACAGGGAATCCGGCACCGGTTAGTTTTACTCCTAATTCAAAATCGATCAAATCATACTGTTCAGCAAGCTCCCAATGCGGTTTTGCGCCAGCATGCAATTTAGGTATCTCGCCCTCCTGATGTATATTTTCATTTTCGGCAGGAGTTTTACCTTTCGGTACTTTTAAACTTGGTGTATTGGGTATGGTCACCAATATATTATATTGTTGTTCTTCAATCAATTTAAGCTGTTCGGCAAGTTTACCGGAACTTTCTTTAACAGCAATACTTTTATTTTTTAGCTCATCCGCTTCCGATTTTTTGCCTTGCTTATACAAATCACCAACTTGTTTGGCAATAACGTTTGCTTCATTTAATAATGTATCCAACTCATTTTGAGTACGTCTTCTGTCATTATCAAATTCAAGCACTTTTTCAAGAATAGGTTTGGCATCAAAATTCTTTATTGCCAAGCGTTCTATGGCTTCGTCTTTTTTTTCGCGGATATAATGAAGTTGTAGCATATAATAAGTTAAGAGTTATGAGTTTAAAGTTCAAAGTTAAGAGATTTTATAATTTCAAAAATTCAGTGTTCTTTCAGCTATCCTATTTCGTTTCAATTAACGCCAAATACAAAAGTGTCAATAATAGATTCTTTGTTTCATTAAGTCAAATTTACTAAAAATACTAGTTGAATGGTTGCCCTATTTTTGACATCATTTATTGCTATTACGAGGCTTCATCATTGGTTCACTCGCGTTCAGCTCTTTGTATTCATACCTATAGAAATCGTTGTTTTCGTTTTTCTTTAAATCTTCTGAAAGTCTTTACTGAGAGGCCTACTCTCACTGTTTTAAAGCATCTACAATCTCACGATTGTTGTTCAAGTCACACACGGTTTGGCGCTTGGCGAAGAAGCGGATTTCGAAGCATTAAACTTTCGGTTAGCACTGAACTTGATACGAAGCACAAAGTTTCATTTAAGCACTGAACCGCCAATTTCTTATAGCTGTTATGCGTTCGTACTTCTTATTTTTCAATTTTCGTCCCACTTATTATTCTTGAAACAATACCTTTCTGGTTAGTGAATTCTGCCATTAACACACCCGCTAAATGTATTCCAATAAATGCTAGTAAATAGTAGATTCCCAAAACGTGGATTTCTTCCATTGATTTTTTTGTTTCTTTTGGTCCTAATTCTATAATAACTCCTGTTACCAATGAAATTAAAACACAGACATAAAATATCAGATAAGTCCATTTTTGAAATTTCTCCTTTATAGTGAGATTTCTGGTAAAAGGATTTTGAAACTTCATTTGTCCCAATGTCGGAAGTATGAGGCGAATACTAAATAAGGCAACCAATACATATCCAATATATATATGCCAATCCCACATTGGTTGTCTTATTTTTTTTGCTAGTACAATAAGTTGTTCCTGAGATAATACTTGGTCAGTGCTACTCAAATAATCTTGTATGATGGCGGCAACATTAAACTTATTCAACCACGTCAATCTCAAAAAGATAGTTAATAACAATAGAAAAAATGCTATCGCTATCGTCCAATGTATTATTCGATATACTTTAGAATACTTTGTCTGTTTCATATTGTCTGTTTTCGTATGACGCATAACGGTCAAATATGCGATGCCGTGCGTGAGGTTTTAGAGCGGTCGGTAAGGTATAGCATATTTTATGTTAGTTGCCGTTATATTTTCCACGTTGCACTGTATCGTATTAACTTCTTGCTGTTCTCAAAGCAATAAGTTCGGTCGTGTTAAAAACCCGTTTGAAGTTTTTCAGTTTAAGTCCGTTATAGAGCTCTTTGTCACCAGTCCACAAATAACCTTTGAGATGTTTCGTTAAAGCTATAAAATCAGAATCATCAATGTCGATGTTGGTTGCAATTTCTTCAGCATTAAGCCAAGTCTTTGGTGGGATTAGTTCTTCGTTAATGAAATTTATTTTTTCAAATATTGTGAATCGGGACTCTTCGAGTTGGGTGTCCGAAAGTTTTGAAATTCGTTTGAGTTTTTCCCAATGCTTTTCAATTTCGTGTCGCATGTAACTGCAACTATAAAATTCAAAAACATTCTCGGAGTTAAAAAGCAGGTCGCCAATTGTCCCTTTGGTATTCAAGAGTGCCGCTAAAAATAATATTTGTGTCAACGATTATTTTCACTTTATAAATCGACTACGGTTTTTGCTCCACCAGCCCTTCTTAACTTCTTTAGCTAGTTTGTCCACGTCTGATTGCTTGGCCTTGGATTTTGAGGTAGCTTCTTTATAGCTCAAATAGTCCACAAGCCGTTGCAGTCCTTCTGTGTCCACATAAGATGGCAACCGAATTATGACTTCATTACTTGTTCTTTCTATTAACATTGTCGTTCAATTTTATTTCTTCAAAGATACGAAAAAAATATTCGATTTAACAGGTAATTTCGCACTTGGCACGTCATCTAATAATGGCAACTAACAAGTTTATATACATATGTTTCCTACTTACAAACATTTACTATTTTTTATGTCCTAGATTAAATACCCTTGATATATTAAACCCAAACTTGTAGCCACCATTTAACCAGCTGTCGGTAGTGTTTGGTATGTAATTATTTTCAATGATTCCGGAAGCATTGGTAAAGTTAAGATGAAAAACATGTCCACCAGTTTCAATTTCAAGACCAATTGCTAAAGGGTTGTAAAAAGGACTAACCGTATTATTAGTTCTGTATTTTGAAAATATATAATAATAATCAGCAATAATTGCCATACGTTTTGTGATCTTAAAACGAAAGCCTGCACCAACAGAAAACAGATCATTGCTTTCTTCTTCAGAATTTTCGGGGTTAACATTGGCAAGAACAAAATTACGATGCTGGAAAGTTGGAACTAATTCCATTGAAAAGCGAGGCCCGAATTTACGAGCCACTATTAATTGGCTGGTATAGGAGAAACGATGAATATCATTGTGCTTAAATTCAGGGCTTGCAGCCATACCGCTATAAAACTGGCTTCCTTCTTGGGGATTATAACTCATATCACCATAAAAGGCCATGGATAAAGGAATATGATTATCCTTTGTTTGGCTTAATATTCGATATTTTACTAATCCATCAATTAACTCTTTTTGTTTACTTCTACCAACACCAAGTGTTAAATTATCAGTGATTCCAAAGTCAAATGAAATACGAATATCTGCTGAGTTATCAAATCCGTAAAGAGTATGAGCACCGCCACCGCTTGCTTCGCCAATGTTTCCAAAACGGTGTGTTACTCTAAAATCCATGGTTTTAGCCTTTACGGTTTCGGTGGATTGCATATTAATTACTTTACCGGTTTTAAAGGTTGCGATAACTTTTTCATGCGTTTTAACTGTTTCAACAGAATCAAGCAAACTTAAAAGATCATCCTGTGCAAAAGCAGTACTTGATGACACTGCTAAACTAATAACCACAATTGTTTTTGAGAAAATTTTCATCATAAGACTTTTTTATTTTTTTTTATATGGTTCTAATGTAGCATTCAATTTAACTTCTACATCTTCGGCAATATTTTTCACATACAGGCTTGGCACCTTAATTCCATGGTCGGCAATATGGATATTAAATTTTGTTGAAATGGTAATTTCCGAACCTTTAATAGTAACTGTTCCATCAATGGTTCTATCCTTTTCAACTCCGTGTATGTTAAGCTTCCCGGTAACGGTAGTTTTATACTCTCCTTCTTTTGTCCAGTCAATAACTTCATTTATTTTTCCCTTAAAAATGGCACTTGGGAATTTTTCGCTTTCTGCATAATTTTCGTTAAAGTGTTCCTGCATTAATGGCTTTTCGAATTCAAAAGCAGTCATTGCAATTTTAATTTGAATATCTCCGGTAGATGTATTTAGTATGGGTTTAGCCGCTTTATTAATTGCTTCAATATTTTCGAGTGGAGATTCAGAAAAGAAGGTGATCTCACAATTTTTGGCCATGTATATTTGTGCATATATGCCGGTGCTTAACACCATTGCTATAACTGATAAAAATATATTTTTCATATTTCTTACTTTGAGATTTTATATACATTTCAATAACTATGCCTATTATGGGTCAACAGTATTACAAATATAAAATAATAAGGGTAATTACGAACTCAATTGATAGAATCTTTCATTGTTACTATCGGTTCCGATCAACTAAAACATTGATTTAATATAGGTTCGTGAGGCGCTCAATGTCCTTATTTAATGCCTAGTCTCGTTTCTCGACAAGCCAAAATAAACACACGAAGTATCTTAGGCTCTTTTAGAAGGAATCCCAAATGCTTAAAGACTGAATTCCCGAAACCATAAAAATCGTTATATTTGTTCGCCTAAAATTACTGAAGGGCTGATAAGAAAGATAAATATTCCCTGAATAAATTTATTTCAATACATACTAAGCAACAAAAAAATGGAAACAACCTCAACTGAATTTAAAAATGTAGCATTGGTAAATAAACATATTTCACTTGGTGCAAAAATGGTGCCCTTTGCAGGATATGTTATGCCGGTATCTTATAGTGGATTAAATGATGAACATTTAACTGTACGTAATGCAGTGGGTGTTTTTGATGTAAGCCACATGGGCGAATTTATTTTAAAAGGTGAAAATGCATTGGATCTTATTCAGCGTGTTACTTCTAATGATGCATCAGTATTAACGGATGGGAAAGTTCAATATTCCTGTTTACCAAATGAAACTGGCGGAATTGTTGATGATCTATTGTTTTACCGTATTGAGGAGAAAGCATATTTGCTGGTTGTAAATGCTTCTAATATTGATAAAGATTGGGACTGGATCCAAAAATACAATACCAAAAATGTAGAGATGCATAATATCTCCGATAAAACATCTTTACTTGCTGTACAAGGACCAAAAGCAATTTTAGCCTTACAAAAACTGACGGATATCAACCTTTCTGATATTCCGTATTACTCCTTCAAAAAAGGGAAATTCAACGGAATAGAGAATGTGATTATTTCAAATACAGGTTATACAGGTGCAGGTGGGTTTGAACTATATTTTGAAAATGAAGTTGCAGAAAAGATGTGGGCTAGTATTTTTGAAGCAGGTGCCGAATATGGTATTAAACCTATTGGTTTAGGAGCACGTGATACATTACGTTTAGAGATGGGTTTTTGTTTATACGGCAATGATATTGATGATACAACATCACCAATTGAAGCGGGTTTAGGCTGGATCACTAAATTCACAAAAGAGTTTACTAACAAAACGACCTTGCTGAACCAAAAAGAAAAAGGTGTTTCAAAAAAATTAGTTGGTTTTGAAATGATCGATCGTGGTATCCCTCGCCATGATTACCAAATTGCGGATGCTGCCGGTAATATTATTGGTAAGGTTACTTCGGGTACACAATCTCCCTCTTTGAATAAAGCTATTGGAATGGGTTATGTGAACACCGGCTTTTCAAAAACAGATTCAGAAATTTTTATTTTGATCCGCGATAAAGCAATAAAAGCAAAAGTGGTAAAAACTCCTTTTTATAAATAAGCCCCTCCCCAAGCCTCCTCGAAGGGAAGGGAGACAATATGTGTTAAAAAGTAGCAAAAATGGATTTTAATAAATCAGATACAAGCAAAAACACACCATTTAATTCCTCCCCTTCTCCGAAAGGGAGGTTGGGAGGAGCTTTTCATACTGTTGATGTTTGTTTCTCTCCCTATTTGTACCCTGTTTATCACAAGGCAGAAACCATTGTGGTGGTGATCGACATTTTACGCGCAACATCAGCAATGTGTACCGCTTTCCACCATGGAGTGGATAAAATTATTCCTGTTGCCTCTGTGGAAGAAGCCGCTGAATATAAAAAACAAGGTTTTTTAGTGGGTGCCGAACGTAATGGTATCGCCTTAGAAGGCTTTGATTTTGGCAATTCGCCTTTTTCATATACAACAGAAAAAATTAAAGGTCAAACAATTGTTATTTCCACAACCAATGGAACCCAGGCTATTGA
>JAIOQD010000028.1 GCA_021413595.1 Bacteroidota bacterium
GCAGCAAAAAAAACATATTCACTTCATGCAATGGCTGATTTTAGATGCAAAGTTGTAGAAAATCAATTTAGTGGATTGCTTTTGAATATCGATAATAATGAAGTTTGGAGTAAACTCATTGGGAATTTTAATGCGTATAACCTATTAGCAGTATATGCTACAGCGGTTTTGTTAAAAGAAGATAAAACAAATGTGCTTACTACATTAAGCACATTGAGCTCGGTTGAAGGCCGGTTTCAATATATACGTTCTGATAATGGAATAATAGGAATTGTTGATTACGCTCATACTCCGGATGCATTGATGAATGTGTTAAAAACCATTAAGGATATCCGCACGGGTAATGAGCAGGTTATCACTGTTGTTGGTTGTGGTGGAGATCGTGATGCCGCAAAACGACCACTAATGGCAAAGATTGCTTGTGATCTAAGTAACAAAGTTATTCTTACTTCTGATAATCCTCGCAGTGAAGATCCTGCTGAAATCATTAAGGAAATGGAAAAAGGTGTGGATGCTGTGAATCGTAAAAAAACTATTTCAATAATGGATAGAAATGAAGCGATCAAAGCGGCCTGCTCATTTGCAAAAGCAGGAGATATAATACTTGTGGCTGGTAAAGGGCATGAAAATTATCAAGAGGTAAAAGGAGTGAAGCATCCATTTGATGATATGCTGATTTTAAAAGAGAATTTTAAATTATTTGAAGGGTAGTATGCCACGGATCTGTTGAGATCCGGCTGATGCAGTAAGGACATAGTCTATATAAAAAAAATAAAAAAACAATAATAACTCATTAGATAATGTTCTACTATTTATTTGAATTTCTAGATAAGCAATTTAATTTTCCAGGTGCTGGAGTGTTTCAATACATCTCTTTTCGCGCGGCAATGGCGCTCATTTTTTCTTTATTGATCTCATTGGTGTTTGGAAAACGCATCATTGATTTGTTAGAGAAGAAACAAGTTGGTGAAACAGTTCGTGACCTTGGATTAGATGGTCAGTTGCAAAAAAAGGGAACACCTACCATGGGTGGTTTAATTATTCTTTCGGCCATTGTTGTTCCAACATTGTTGTTTGCAAAATTACATAATGTATATATTCTTTTATTGTTACTGTCAACTGTATGGCTTGGCGCTATTGGTTTTTTGGATGATTACATCAAGGTATTCAAAAAGGATAAAAAGGGATTGGCCGGTAAATTTAAAGTGTTGGGACAGATTGGAATAGGTTTGATCGTTGGCATCACACTTTATTTTCATAATGGTGTAGTAGTTCGTGATCGTGTTCAAAGGGTTGCGCAAGGCGCCAATCCTATTGAGATCGTGAATGAAGCTTCACAGTTTGCTTTGATGCCGGAATATTCTTCTGAGGAGACTAAGTCAATGAAAACGACAATACCATTTGTGAAAAATAATGAATTTGATTATTCCGAACTACTTTCATTTTTAGGTGATGGTTATCAAAAATGGTCCTGGTTAATATTTATTCCGATAGTCATCATCATTGTAACTGCAGTATCAAATGGCGCAAATATAACGGATGGAATTGATGGCCTGGCTACAGGAACATCCGCGATCATAGGTGTTACATTAGGCATATTGGCTTACGTTTCAGGTAACAGAATCTTCGCAGATTATCTCAACATTATGTACATCCCAAATTCAGGCGAACTGGTAATTTTTATAGCCGCATTTGTAGGAAGTTGTGTCGGATTCTTGTGGTACAATTCTTTCCCTGCTCAAGTTTTTATGGGCGATACAGGTAGTCTTGCATTGGGCGGTATTATTGCTGTTTTCGCTATCGCAATTCGTAAAGAACTTCTTATTCCTATTCTTTGCGGAGTTTTTCTTGTAGAAAATTTATCTGTGATGATGCAGGTATTCATTTTTAAACGAAGGAAAAATAAATATGGAATTGAGT
>JAIOQD010000330.1 GCA_021413595.1 Bacteroidota bacterium
CTTCGCGGAAAGCGGAACGTGCACAAATTTCAAAAGACAATGCATCTGAATCCACATTGTGGTAAGAACCATCTAATAAACGAACTTTCAACGTATCAACCGGGTAACCAGCTAATACACCGTTTACCATTGCTGATCTAAAGCCTTTTTCTACAGCAGGGATAAATTCACGAGGAATGTTACCACCTGAAATTTCATTTATAAATTGTAGTCCTCCAGCTTTTGTTGTTGTATCAAAATCGGCATCTACCGGGGATATAATAACTTGGATATCAGCAAATTTACCACGTCCACCCGATTGTTTTTTGTAAACTTCACGATGAGAAATAGTACCATTAATCGTTTCTTTGTAAGAAACCTGAGGAGGCCCTTGGTTACATTCTACTTTAAATTCGCGTTTTAAACGGTCAAGGATGATCTCTAAGTGTAACTCACCCATACCACTAATGATGGTTTGTCCACTATCGCTATCCGTTTTAACACGGAAAGTTGGATCTTCTTCAGCAAGTTTAGCTAATGAAATACCTAATTTATCTAAATCAGCTTGAGTTTTAGGCTCAATTGCAACACCGATTACCGGTTCAGGGAAATTCATTGATTCAAGAACAATTGGATGTTTCTCGTCACAAAGCGTATCTCCTGTTTTAATATCTTTAAATCCTACTGCTGCACCGATATCTCCGGCTTCAATAGCATCAATTGCATTTTGTTTATTAGCATGCATCTGGAAAATACGTGAAATACGCTCCTTGTTTCCGCTACGTGTATTTAATACATAAGAACCAGCATCTAAACGACCAGCATAAACACGGAAGAAACACAAACGACCAACGAAAGGATCGGTTGCAATTTTAAATGCTAATGCTGTAAAAGGTTCTTTAACATCTGGTTTACGGGAAATTTCTTCGCCTGTATCAGGATGAGTTCCTTTTGTGCTTTCTTTATCCATTGGACTTGGCATTAATTCCATTACCAAATCCAACATAGTTTGTACTCCTTTATTTTTGAAAGAGGAACCACACACCATTGGAACAATTTTGTTTGCTATACAAGCTTTACGAAGTGCTGCTAATATTTCTGCTTCTGATATTGAAGCAGGATTATCAAAGTATTTTTCCATCAAAGAGTCATCAAATTCAGCAATAGCTTCCAATAATTTTTCTCTCCACTCTTTTGCTTCGTCTAACATCTCTGCAGGAATAGGAACTTCTTTAAAAGTCATCCCTTGGTCATGTTCATTCCATTCAATTCCACGAAAATTGATCAAATCAACTACCCCGCGGAATGTTTCCTCCCCACCAATAGGTAATTGTAACGGAATTGGATTTCCACCCAAAACTTCTTTCACCTGTCCTACAACCTTTAAAAAATCTGCACCGGAACGATCCATTTTATTTACAAACCCAATACGGGTTACGTTATAGTTGTTAGCTAATCGCCAGTTTGTTTCTGATTGAGGTTCAACACCATCAACGGCAGAGAATAAAAATACAAGCCCGTCTAATATACGTAAAGAACGATTAACCTCTACTGTAAAGTCAACGTGCCCCGGTGTATCAATGATATTAATTTTGTAATCTTCTCCTTTGTATTTCCAAAAACAAGTAGTTGCAGCTGAAGTAATTGTTATACCACGTTCTTGCTCCTGTACCATCCAGTCCATAGTTGCTGCCCCATCATGTACCTCACCAATTTTATGGTTGACACCTGTATAGTAGAGGATACGCTCAGTTGTTGTTGTTTTACCAGCATCAATGTGAGCTGCAATTCCTATATTTCTAGTATATCTTAAATCTGCCATTTGAGCCTATCCTAAATCCTTTCCAAAGGAAAAGATTTTTTGTTTTAGTTTAATTAATATCTTACTCTTTACTACTTAATTTTTTGCTCCCTTCCATTTGGGAAGGGATGGGGATTGGCTTTTAGAATCTAAAGTGTGAAAATGCTTTGTTGGCTTCAGCCATTTTATGAACATCTTCTTTCTTTTTAAAAGCAGCACCTTCTTCTTTAGCGGCTGCGATAATTTCACCTGCTAATTTAGCGCTCATGGATTTTTCATTTCTCTTGCGAGCATATAAAATCATCCATTTAATACCCATAGAAGTTTTTCTTTCCGGGCGAATCTCAGAAGGAATTTGAAAAGTAGCTCCACCAACTCTACGGCTACGAACCTCAACTGCCGGTGTAATATTACTCAATGCTTTTTTAAACATTTCAAGTCCGTCTTGTTCTGTTCTTTTCTTTATGATCTCAATTGCATCATAAAAAACATCATAGGATGTACTTTTTTTACCATCGTACATTAAGTTGTTTACAAAACGAGTAACGAGCATGTCGTTAAATTTTGGATCAGGTAACAGAATTCTCTTTTTTGCTTTACTTTTTCTCATTGTTTATTAAGTTTGGAGTCGGTAGTTTGGAGTTTGGAGTTTTCCTCCGTTCTCGTTTCACCAGCCTCAGTTCTCTTTTATTATTTCTTTTTAGCTGCTGCTGCCGGTGCTGCTCCTTTAGCTCCTGGTTTCGGTTTTTTAGTTCCGTATTTAGAGCGTCTTTGATTACGACCTGCAACACCTGAAGTATCCAATGCTCCACGAACAATGTGGTAACGAACACCGGGTAAATCTTTAACTCTGCCACCACGAATTAATACAATAGAGTGCTCTTGCAAGTTATGTCCCTCTCCCGGAATGTATGCATTCACTTCTTTTTTGTTGGTTAACCTTACCCTTGCAACTTTTCTCATTGCAGAGTTTGGTTTTTTAGGAGTTGTTGTGTAAACACGAATACATACTCCACGTTTTTGTGGGCATGATTCAAGTGCTGCTGACTTGCTTTTGTTAGCCGCTTTTACTCTTCCTTTACGAACTAATTGCGATATAGTAGGCATTATTTTTTGTATTAAATTTTTATCAATTCTTTTGTGAATAAACACAACTCCCCTTTTTTAGGGAGGGCAAAGATATGAAATATTTGTTATAAACAACAGGGGAATTAAAAAAAAATGAATTCGTCCCTAGAAATTAATATACAAGTATAAAATAATCTGTAAAGTCATTAATTATAAAGGCTTTTGTGTTTTTTTTTAGTCTTTTCTGTTCACTTCTTTTTATAAAAAAAACAATGAAATAATGTATTTAGTTACAAAAAGAGCTTTAAAAAAATAAAAAATAGGAGTGAAGCGACAATTTTTCTTTGTCTCAAAAAAATGAGTGTTTTAAATTATTTTTGGCAAACCCAAATTTTCCAATGAATGATGTTATTTTGGGTTTGCCAGAAAAATTAAACTATATTACGAGTAAATTAAAGATTTTTAAATTAAAAACAAAAATGCCTTCTGTGGATGATTTTGTTGCTGAAATAATTATTTATACTCATAAATTATAATAATACCACCGGCTCCGGCTCCTCCTGCCGCCCCTGTATTTCCAGTATTTGTGCTAACATTTAAACCTCCACTACCACCAC
>JAIOQD010000331.1 GCA_021413595.1 Bacteroidota bacterium
CTCGGCTATTTTTTCAAAAGCACGATGGATGTAACCAATAGTAGATTCGGAATCCATCACGATTTCTCCATCCATTTTTAACACGTTCTGGAAAATACCATGTGTAGCGGGATGTGTAGGCCCGAGGTTGAGTGTTGAAAATTCATCCGGCTTTTCGCAGCCCTCAATGATGGAAGGCGAGTTATTGTCCGTTTTTAATTTTTCTATTTTATTTTTAGAACTCATTTATTTTAAAAGTCAAAAATTATTAAGTCAAAAGTCAAAAATTAAAGAAAGAAATTACCTTCCAAACATTTTATCATCTTTATCTTCACGTGTTCCATCTTCAAGCGGATATTCTTTGCGCATTGGATGATACGTCATTTCGTCCATATTTAAGATGCGTTTCAAATTAGGATGTCCATTGAAAATGATACCAAAAAAGTCGAATTCCTGACGTTCCATCCAATTAGCAGCTGAAAATACAGAAGTAATAGTTGGGACAACAGGATTGTTTATACTAAAAAATATTTTTAAACGGATTCTTAAATTTTTAGGTAAGTTGTGTAATTGGTACATTACACCAAGTTCCTGCCCTTTGTTATCAGGATAATGAAGTCCTGCAAGGGTTGTTAAATATTGGAAAGCGAGCTCTTCGTCATTGTAAAGAAATCTTACAACATCACAAATAAGTTCACTTTTAATAGTAAAAACGGGGTAATCGTAAAGTAGATCAGATGAAATTATTCCTTCACCAAATTGGGCTTTTAGTTTATCCTGAACTGTTGTTAATAATGCTTCTTTATCCATCTATTCCATTCCGTATTTAGCCAACATATCTTTATATTCCTGAGTATCTCTGCGTCTGATGGATTCGTTTTCTACTAATTTTTGTATTTGCATAATGCCATCCAACACTTGTTCAGGGCGGGGAGGGCAGCCCGGAACATATACATCAACAGGGATGATCCTATCAATGCCTTGCAATACGCTATAGGTATCAAATATGCCACCACTTGAAGCGCAAGCTCCCATCGACAATACCCATTTAGGTTCTGCCATTTGCTCATATACCTGACGTAATACGGGACCCATTTTTTTAGCGATGGTTCCCATTACCATTAATAGATCGGCCTGACGGGGGGAAAAGCTTAAACGTTCAGAACCGAACCTCCCTAAATCGTAGGTGGATGCCATTGTTGCCATAAACTCAATTCCACAACAAGACGTTGCAAAAGGCAATGGCCACAATGAATTTGCACGAGCCATCCCAACTACTTTATCGATCCTGGTTGCAAAAAAACCCGGACCTTCAATTCCCTGAGGTGCTGTAACAATATCAATTTTTGATTTTTCGATTATACTCATTTTTGTTTTAATTATTGACCACAGATAAAAGAGATCGGTAAATTCGTTTTTCTTCGTTATCTGTAACCCTTACTCCCACTTTAATGCACCCTTTTTAAGAATGTAATAAAAGCCTACTAATAAAAAAGCGACAAATGTTAACATTTCCAAGAAGCCAACTAAACCAAGTGTTTTAAAATTAACTGCCCATGGATACATAAATATTACTTCTACATCAAACAAAACAAATAAAATGGCTACCAAAAAATATTTAATGGAAAAAGGAACACGTGCGTTTCCTTCAGGTTCGATACCACATTCGAAGGTTGCAGATTTAATTTTAGTTTTCCGTGAAGGGCCCAATTTGTGGGTTACAAACATTGTGGTAGCAACAAAGCCAAGGGCTACCATAAACATTAATGCAATTGGTAAAAAATCAATGGGTGAACTTACTGCTACTGGCATGTAAAATTATTTAGTTTTATTTTTCGACATCAATTTTAGGTATTTCTTTTTAGATAACCAAATTTGATACACAAAGTTACTGTTTTTACAAATATATAATTGAGGTATTGTTTTATTTAGACAAATATTAATTAAATGATGTTGAACAATAATTTATTTGATATAAACACGTTATAATGATTTTAAAAGAGGATTTATTTTTTATTAATGCACAATAAATTTATTAATAAGCCTTGAATTAAGGCAATACAACAATTAATTTATTTTCTAAAAAACAACAAAATTGTTTTTAGCTTGCAGAAAATCAAAAGGTTTGAGTGAGAAAATTTTGTTGAAACATCCTTGCGTTGTTTGCGTTAAACCTGCAAAAGAAATACTTTAAACAATTTTTTGTTCATTACTTTATTGTCTCATCTTAAAATGTGCTTTTTGTTTTTATAGTTTTATCGAAACATTTAATAAAAACGATATATAATGGTGAAAGAAAAAAAGATTTTCGTTCTTGATACATCCGTAATTATTTATGACCACATGGCTGCTAAAAGCTTCCATGAGCATGATGTAGTGATTCCCATAACTGTTTTAGAAGAACTGGATAATTTCAAAAAGGGGAATGATACCAAAAATTTTGCAGCCCGAGAATTTTCACGATATATTGATAAAATTTCGGAAGGTAATACCTTGCAGGATTGGATCCCTATTAATGGCAAGGGTCATGGGATGATAAAAATTGAAATGCATCAGGGTTCCACAATTGATGCAGAGCAAGTTTTTGGTGAGAAAAAAGCAGATCATCGTATATTAAATACTGCATTGTATGTTTCGGAGCAATATCCAAAACACAAAGTGGTAATGGTTACCAAAGACATTAATCTTCGGATCAAAGCAAAGTCGCTTAATTTGATTGCAGAAGATTATGAAACCGGAAAAATAAAAGATGTTAGTGAACTATACACTGGTTGCAGTGAAATGGAGAAAGTGCCTCTCGAGCTTATCAATGAGATTTATGAGAAAGGATTTTGCGAGACATCTGCTTTATTAAAAAAACAAAAACCGCCTTCCAATCATTTTTTTATTCTAAAAAATGCTGCAAAATCAGTACTTGCCACTTATAGTCCTATAAAAGATACTATAGAGCGAATTAAAAAAGTGAGCGCACTGGGCATTAGTCCTCAGAATGCAGAACAAGCTTTTGCTTTGGATGCGATACTTAATCCTGAAATTAAGTTAGTGACTCTTCAAGGTGTTGCCGGAACAGGGAAAACATTATTATCATTAGCCGGAGCATTAGAACAACGCAGAAATTTCCATCAGATTTATTTGGCTCGCCCTGTGGTGCCATTGTCCAATAAAGATATTGGTTATTTGCCCGGAGATATTAAATCGAAGTTAAACCCATATATGGAGCCTTTATGGGATAATTTGAAATATATCAAAGGACTGTTTACGGAAAAGGATCGTGAATACAAGCAGATAACAGAGATGGTGGAAAACGAGAAGCTGGTTGTTTGTCCTTTAGCATATATCAGAGGGCGTAGTTTATCGAACGTGTTTTTTATTGTTGATGAGGCTCAAAACCTTACTCCTCATGAAGTAAAAACGATTATTTCACGAGCAGGAGAAAACACTAAAATAATTTTTACGGGTGATATCTATC
>JAIOQD010000332.1 GCA_021413595.1 Bacteroidota bacterium
TTAAAGGTCCTTCCCGGATAAACTTTCAACGCTTTTTCTAAGCAGATCATTGCAGCTTTCAAGTCTTCCTTATTCAATACATAAGCTAATCTCACTTCGTTGATTCCCGACCCAGGAGTAGAGTAAAACCCTGTAGCTGGCGCTAACATTACAGTTCCACAATTATATTCAAATGATTCCAATAACCATTGGCAAAATTTATCAGAATTATCAATTGGCAAACGAGCAATACAATAAAAGGCTCCGCTTGGTTTCGGACAAAAAACACCTTCCATTTTATTTAATTCTTCTATTACAAAATCCCTACGTTCAACATATTCTTTTTGAACTTTAACAAAATATTCTTTGGGAGTATTTAAAGCGGCCTCCGCTCCTATTTGTTCGAATGTTGGTGGGCTTAAACGCGCTTGTGCAAATTTCATAGCGGCAGTCATTACTTCTTTATTTTTAGAGATCAATGCTCCTATCCTCGCACCACAAGCACTATAACGTTTTGAGATAGAATCAAGCAAAACTACATTATTATCAATGCCTTCCAAATGCATTACAGATACGTATTCTTTACCATCGTAACAAAATTCACGGTAAACTTCATCCGAAAGTAAAAACAGATCATACTTCAACACCAGTGCTTTCAATAGTTCCAGCTCTTCTCTTGAATATAAATATCCTGTTGGATTTCCGGGATTACAGATCATGATCCCTTTTGTTTTTGGTGTAATTAGCTTTTCAAATTCTGAAATTGGAGGCAAAGCAAATCCTGTTTCAATAAACGATTTAACAGGTTTAATAATTACATCGGCAGCGCAGGAGAACCCGTTATAATTAGCATAAAAGGGCTCAGGAATAATAATTTCATCACCAGGGTTAAAACAAGCCATCATTGCTATTGAGATAGCCTCAGAACCACCTGTGGTAATAATGATCTCGTTTGAATCAATATTGATCTTAAAACCATTGTAATAGTCGGCTAACTTTTTTCTATACGATTCAAATCCTGCCGAATGTGAATACTCCAACACTTTAATATCCGCATTTTTTATTGCATCTATCATTATTTGTGGTGTTTCAATATCAGGTTGTCCAATATTTAAGTGATATATTTTCCGTCCTAATTTTTTTGCGGCTTCTGCAAATGGAACTAATTTACGTATTGGAGATGAAGGCATACTATTGCCTTTAAGAGATATTTTTGGCATTTTATTTATTTTAAATTGTGGTCAAAGTTAGTGTTTTAGGTATTAATAACCTTGATTCGATTAATAAAACAAAAATAAATTAATATTGGAAAGAAAATAATATACACAAACTAAAAACAAAACACGGATGCGACTGATTTTCGCTGATTTTATCTATGAGTATCCGCGTCATTCTGCGTTCTATCTCTTTTTATTTCAACAATTAAAAAATGTAATAGTTTTAATAACCTGTTTATTTGGGGGCAAATCCTAAAACTACAAATCCCTCTCTAAAAAAATTAGAGAGGGATTTGAGAGATACTAATAAAACAAAAAAAATTATTTTTTCATTTCTACAGGAGTAGCAACAGTTGGAGTTGGAGCCGGAGTTGGATCAGGATTAACAACACCTTTAATTTTAATTACTTTAGAAGGGGTGTCAGCATTTGAAGTTAATGTAATTGTTTTTTCAAACGCACCTACTCTGTCTGTAGCATATTTAACTTTGATAACAGCTGTTTCGCCCGGCTTAATTGGTTCTTTTGGCCAATTTGGAGTTGTACAACCACATGAACCTACTGCATTAGAAATAATTAATGGTTCTTTACCTACGTTTGTAAATTTGAATTCACGGTTACCATCAGCATTATGAGCAATAGTACCATAATCCATTACCTCTGTTTCAAATTTAAATTTTGGAGCATTTGGATTTAAAGGATTTGGTGTAGTTGTTTCTTGAGCATTCGCACCGATTGCAACGCATAACATCAATCCGATTGATAAAAATGTTTTTTTCATTGTTTGGGGATTTTTAATTATTAATTATTATTTATATTTATTTACTATTTTTTAATGTTTTTCAAATGGAGTTGCGCCATCTTCTTTTTTTCCATTTGCAGGAAAAGCTTCTTCTGTTGGAGCAGCTTGAACCACTCCTTTAATTGTAATCACTTTCTGAGCTGTTTTGGCATTTGAGTTTATAGAAACTGTTTTCGTAAAACTACCTGCACGCTTTGTATCATAAGTAACCTTAATAACTTGTGTTTCACCCGGTTTAATAGGTATATTTTTAGGGTAAGTTGGTACGGTACACCCACATGAACCTTTAGCATCGCTAATAATCAAAGGTTCTGTTCCTGTATTTTTAAATTTAAATTCGTACGTTCCATTTCCGGCATATTCAATTGTGCCAAAGTCATGAACATCATTCTCGAATGTAATTTCAGCCAGACTAGAACTTACTGCCTGAACAGCAACTGAAGGTTTTTCGCCTGTTTTAGTAGCGGTTTGCGCCTGAACAAACACTGTTGATAGAACTACTGCGCTTAATGTAAAAATCACTTTTTTCATGGTAAACAAAATTTAATCATTATTTATTTTATTGTTAAGGGCTAAATTTCTAATTCCGTTTTATCCATAATCATGCCAAGAACGAAATTTAGGAAAATATTTTATTAACTTTACGCCAATTAATAAACGAAGTACGTAAATTATTATGGAAATTCCAAAAACATACGATCCAAAAATTACAGAGGATAAATGGTACGCCCATTGGCAAAAACATAAATTCTTTAAATCGATACCTGATGAACGCGAACCATACACCATAGTGATTCCCCCTCCCAATGTTACCGGAGTATTGCACATGGGGCACATGCTCAATAATACCATACAGGATGTTTTAATACGTATGAAACGGATGCAAGGCTATAATGCCTGTTGGGTGCCGGGTACCGATCATGCTTCTATTGCTACCGAAGCAAAAGTTGTGGCTTTATTAAAAGAAAAAGGGATTAAAAAATCGGACTTAACCCGTGAAGAGTTTTTAAAATACGCATGGGAATGGAAAGATAAATACGGTGGGATAATTCTTAAACAATTAGAAAAGCTAGGTGCTTCCTGCGATTGGGATCGTACCCGGTTTACCATGGAAGACGATCTGAGTGAAGCTGTAATTGATGTTTTTATCGACTTACATGCTAAAGGACAGATCTACCGTGGGGTAAGGATGGTTAATTGGGATCCTCAAGGATTAACGGCTGTTTCTGACGAAGAAGTTATTCATAAAGAAGTAAATTCAAAATTATATTATGTAAAATATAAAATTGAAAATTCTGAGCCTATCGAATATATTACGATAGCAACCACACGTCCTGAAACGATTTTAGGAGATACCGCAGTATGTGTTCATCCCGAAGATGAGCGCTATAAACATTTGAAAGGCAAACGGGTGATCATTCCAATTATAAACAGAAGTGTACCTGTTATTTTTGATGATTATATCGATATTGAATTTGGTACAGGGGCATTAAAAGTAACGCCTGCTCATGATATTAATGACTATAATCTAGGCGTTAAACATGGCCTTGAAGTAATTGATACCATTGCTGCAGATGGGAAAATGAGTGAAGCCGCAGAATTTTATGTTGGTGAAGATCGTTTTGCTGATAGTAAAAAAAATGCGAAAGATCTTGATGAAATGGGTTTAATTGTGAAGATTGAAGATATCAAAAATAAAGTTGGATATTCCGAACGGACTGATGCTGTTATTGAACCGAAATTAAGTATGCAATGGTTCTTAAAAATGGATACCATTTCCAAACCTGCTTTGGAAAATGTATTGAACGGTGAAATAAAATTAATTCCTGAAAAATTTACAAATACCTATAAGCATTGGATGGAAAACGTACACGACTGGTGTATCTCCCGTCAATTGTGGTGGGGACAACAGATTCCTGCATGGTACGATAATAAAGGGAATACAGTAGTTTGTAAAACTAAAGAAGAAGCGATAGAAAAGTTAAAAGTTAAAAATTCGCAAGTTAAAAGTGAAGAAATAAAACAAGATGAAGATGTATTAGATACCTGGTTCTCGTCATGGTTATGGCCTATCAGTGTGTTTGATGGGTTCAAAAATCCTGATGGAGCTGATATCAAGTATTACTATCCTACAAACGATCTGGTAACAGCTCCTGAAATTTTATTTTTCTGGGTAGCCCGCATGATTATTGCAGGGTATGAATACCGAGGAGAGAAGCCTTTTACCAATGTATATTTAACAGGCATCGTTCGCGATAAACAGGGACGCAAAATGAGTAAATCATTAGGCAATTCTCCTGATCCTATTGAATTAATTGAAAAATATGGCGCTGATGGTGTACGAGTAGGTATGTTGTTATGCTCACCTGCAGGAAATGACCTGCCTTTTGATGAAAGCATGTGTGAGCAGGGACGTAACTTCTCTAATAAGATCTGGAATGCATTCAGATTAATTAATGGTTGGGAAGTAAATGCAAATGGAAACCAATCTGAAGCAAATAAAATTTCTGTAGAATGGTTTGATGCTAAATTTAAT
>JAIOQD010000333.1 GCA_021413595.1 Bacteroidota bacterium
TTAAGGCATTGATCAAACGCATATTATCACGTTGATGCAAGCCAATACTGGGTTCATCAAGTATATACAAAACACCAACCAATTGTGATCCTATTTGAGTTGCCAGGCGAATCCGTTGAGCCTCTCCCCCTGAAAGACTTCTTGAACTGCGGTTAAGTGAAAGGTAATCCAAACCAACATCAAGTAAAAATAAAATACGAGTACGAATTTCCTTCAATACTTCTTTTGCAATAATATTTTGCTTGGAACTCAAACGCTTTTCAATATCCTTGAACCAATCATTCAGCTCTATAATTCCCATTTCCGATAACTCCGAAATGTTTTTGGAATCGACTTTAAAATGCAAGGATTCTTTCTTCAAGCGGGTTCCATTGCATTTAGGACAAGGTACTTTATTCATAAAACCCTGCACCCATTTTTCGGTAGAAGGGGAGCTTTGCTCATCATTTTGTTTAGCAATAAAATTAGCAATGCCTTCAAATGCAATACTATAGCTTGTTGCCGAACTATCAGGATATTGTTTCATCTTAAATATCTCATCTGAGCCAAATAGGATAGTATTGATGGCCTCATCAGAAATATCTTGGAGGGGGGTATCTAAAGTAAATCCATATTTATCACCAATAGCTTCTAATTGCTTGAAGATCCAAGTGGTTTTATAAGGTCCAATAGGAGTAATTGCGCCCTTTCTAATAGTTGATTTTTTATCGGGAATAATTTTATTAATATCAATTTCTGAAACAACTCCTAAACCATTGCATTTAGGACAGGCGCCATAAGGGGAATTGAATGAAAATAAATTGGGTTGTGGCTCATCGTATGAAATACCTGAAGTGGGGCACATTAAATGACGGCTAAAAAATTCAACCTTGCCATATTCCTCTTCAAAACTGCCCATTGTAAAAGGCTGAACCATTATGATCCCTTTACCTTGTTTCATTGCCAATTGCAATGATTCTGAAATTCGTTGACGTGATTCATTATTTACCTCTAACCTGTCAATTACAATTTCTATATCATGTACTTTATAACGATCCAATTCAATACGTTTAGTTAATTCCTTTACCTCGCCATCTATCCTGACACGTAAATAGCCCCATTTTTTTATTTGTTCAAAAAGTTCACGATAATGCCCTTTCCGGCCTTTAATAAGGGGGGCAAGCATTAAAATTTTCTTGCCTGTGAATTTTTCAAAAATGAGATTCAAGATCTGGTCATCCGAATAACGAACCATTTTTTCACCTGTTACGTACGAATGTGCTTCAGATGCACGGGCAAAAAGTAAACGTAAAAAATCATAGATCTCTGTAATTGTGCCAACGGTTGATCGAGGATTTTTATTTACCGTTTTTTGTTCAATGGAAATTACCGGACTCAAACCTGTAATTTTATCTACATCCGGGCGTTCCATATTACCCAAAAATTGCCTGGCATAAGCCGAAAAGCTTTCAATATAACGTCTTTGGCCTTCAGCATAAATGGTATCAAAGGCAAGTGATGATTTACCACTACCGCTTAATCCAGTAATAACCACCAGTTGGTTACGAGGAATAGTGACATCAATATTTTTAAGGTTGTGTACACGTGCCCCTATAACTTCGAGGTAATCACTTTGACTTACTATATCTGTGGGCATTATAAAAATTAAGAATCGTAAATTTTAAAAATAAAAAATAAAAAACAAATAGATAATATCGTATTATCTGATCGTAGGGTTTAAATTGTTTTCCATCCCCCATTGTGTTAATGGAGATAGAAATAATGAACTGGCAGAATTTATGTTATTAGAATTGTAGTTATAATTACCAGTCCCGGAGTTTATAAAATAATTGTTATTCCCTTGCGAAACAGTTGCTTTAAAACCAATTGAACTTCTTTCAGAAATTTTATAATCAATACCTAAGGTTGCGGCCTTAAAATTATTTTGTTTTGTACTTACATCATTTGCATCAACCATCACAGAACCTGACATAATTAATTTTGGATTTAATTGATAATCACCTCCAACAAAAATGAGATTTCCTGAAATTGATCTGTTTCCCGAATTTAAAACAGATTCTTTGGAATTTAATTGCGCAAAATTATTTCCGGTCAATAGCAGTTTGAGCAAGAATTACTGACGAACAATACAAAAACAAAATTTGAGTTATTAACTTTTTCATTCTTAATAAATAGTTTTTCAAAGTTAAGCAAAAATCAATTAAAGAAATACTTTTGTATTTACTTTAAAAAGGTTATATTATCTGAATGCTTAATTATTATAATATTTTTTGATAAATAGGTTTTCATTAAAAATTAACACTGTAAAAATTAGATTCCAAAATCCATAGAAAATGAAATTATTCATCAAAAACATCGAAAAAGATATAAACGAAATGCAATTAGAAAAACTTTTTGTGCAATTCGGAGAAGTTTTATCTACTAAAATAGTGTATGATACTATTACATGGGAATCAAAAGGTTTTGGTTTTCTTGAAATGGCTAAAAAAGAAGATGGACAAAAAGCTATTGAAGCCTTAAACGGAAAATTAGTAAAAGGGCTTGAGTTAATAGTACAAGAGGCTGAGGAAAGACGAAGATAAAACATCTCCTCTTTTTCTATATCAACTGCAGCGTACAACCTTCCGAGTTGTTTGTTTAATGGATTAGTAATAAATTGTTAGCCATTATTTTTTGCTCGTGACCTAAGAATGTATTATGGTTTGTTGAATTGGCTTAGCCTAAAATACTATGTTAAAATTGTTAATTGAAAATGTATTATATGTATCAAATTTTTTATTTTAAAATCCCTTACCATTTTTATATTGTTTTATCTATATTTTTATTTTCCTGCGTAGAAAATCAGCCGGTTTCAAAAAACGTAACCACAACTAAGATCAACCAGGATAGTATTAATAAAATTTTAAAAAATATTCAAGCCTCTGAAAAATCGAAACAATTAAATGCTCTTTTCGAAAAAAAGGTAAAAACAGTAGGCTTTAATGGTTGTATTTTAATTGCTCAAAAAGGGCAAATTATTTATAAGAATGTGTTTGGTTATTCGAATTTAAAAACAAAAGATTCTCTAAAGATCAATTCAGCCTTTCAATTAGCATCGACATCAAAAACATTAACAGCAGCGGCAATTTTGCTTCTGAAAGAGCAGGGGAAACTAAAATTGACTGATAATGTTCAGCAATTTTTTCCAAACTTTCCTTACCTCAACATTACGGTGCAAACGCTCCTTACCCATCGTTCGGGCTTAAGCAATTATATTTACTTTGGTGAACCTTATTGTGATGCTAACAACTGTTATAATGGAAAAACATTTGATAATAATTCAGTGATTCAAATAATGATGACTACTAGACCTGAACTTTATGCATCTCCTAACAAAAAATTTGAATACTGTAACACTAATTACGCATTGCTTGCCTCAATTGTAGAAAAAGTTTCTGGGCTTAGTTTTGCTGATTTTATGGCTCAAAATATTTTTAAACCTTTAGAAATGAATAATACCTGGGTTCATAATCCTAAAAATGATTCGATTTTTAAGAATAAAACTATTGGTCATAATGCCTCAGGATATATTGAAAAGGAAACTTATGCTGACGATGTGGTTGGGGACAAAGGAATCTATTCAACAGTGGAAGATCTCTTTAAATGGGACCAGGCCTTATACACTGAAAACATTTTGAAAAAAGCAACAATAGAAGAAGCATTTACAGGATATAGTAACGAACACAAAGGAAAGCGTAATTATGGCTATGGCTGGCGATTGATTGATGAAGGGAAAGGTAATAAAGTTGTGTACCACAATGGCTGGTGGCATGGGTATAGCACACTTTTTTATCGAAGGCTAAGCGATCAAACCACCGTTATTTTACTTTCGAATAAATACAACAGTAACATTTATCATATTGAAGATGTTTTATCCATTCTCAATGGTGATTCCAAAGTAATAAAAATTTTCAGCAGCAAATAACTGATTTTCAACATTAATTAAATATAATGAGGCGCAATATTCCTTAATTAGCCTATCTTCGCAAAAAATTAAACAAACAAAATGAAAAAAATATTTTATCTAATTGCATTTTTACCATTCGCATTTGGTTGCAATGGAAATAAACAAGAAGGCATATTATCCGCTGAAGACAGTTTAAAAGCCGTTTCCGGAGGCCAACAGGTTCGCATCCACGATCAGGATTCAAGTATTCAAGCTTTTATTCGTGGTTTTAATGAAATTCAGGACAATCTTGATATCATTAAGGAAAAAGAAAAAATTGTTTCCGCTGCCAGTAAAGATTCAGAATCTCGTAAAACAAAGGAGGAGCAAATCGTTGCCGACATTCAGATGATCTATGATATCATGAATAAAAACAAACAACGTCTTTCTACTATGAGAGGAAATTTGAAAGCTTCTAATAATAAAAATGCAGAGCTTGAAAAATTCATTACTCGTTTAACAGCTGAAATTGAATCTAAAGATGCGCAAATAGCTGATTTAAAAACTCAATTGGAAAAATTGAATGTAGCAATGACCAATTTGAATGTGACCTATCAGGAAATAACTCAGGAATCGGATGTTAAAACTGAAAAATTAAACACAGCATTTTATTCATTTGGTACTTCGAAAGAATTGATTAAAAATGGTGTATTAACCAAAGAAGGTGGGTTTATCGGACTTGGAAAAATTCAAAAGATGAAAGAAGATTTTAATAAAAATTATTTTACTCAAGTTGATATTTCTACAACAAATACAATTGTTCTTGCTGCAAAAAAAGCAAAATTAATTACAACTCATCCTTCTGCTTCATATAAAATTGAAGGTGCTGACGGTAGAGCTGAAAAACTTACTATTCTAAATTCTGAGGATTTTTGGAGCACATCAAAATACTTGGTTATTGTAGTTGAATAAGAAGCAAAATTTAAAAAATGTATTTTAATTAAAAAGCCCCAACCGGTAAAGGTTAGGGCTTTTTAATTTATCACAACGTAGAGGTATTTATACGAATGCTTGTTATAAAATAGTTCAATATTGTTAAAAAGCCCAATATTAATTTACATACAAAATTATTTTTTAGATTTATAATACAAAGTAGAACAATTCTCTTTTCTAAAAATAATATTTGCCTGTTCATTAATTTGTTCGGCAGTTACCGAAAGGTATTTTCCTACTTCTTTGTTTATCATATCAGCATCGCCTAATAACTCAGAAACAGCCAGGTTTGTTGCCTTATTCAAAATATCCACTTCACCAAAAACATGTGAGGCTTCCATTTTATTTTTCACCTTCATTAACTCATCCACTGAAACTAATTCTACTCTTATTTTCTGAAGTTCTTCATTAATGCCATCTTCAGCTTGTTCCATGGTTACACCTGCAGTTAATTTTCCGGAGACTACAAATAAGCCCTTATCAAAATCACTCATCACATACGCATGAATATCACTGAATATTTTTTTATCTTTGATTAAGCTGTTGTGTAAACGTGATGAATTACCTTGCGACAATACATCCGAAATTAAATCAACCGCATAATATTCTTTATCATATCTCGAGCACATGTGATATGCTTTATAAATAGCATCAACAGGCACATCCCTTTCTACGGTTAAACTACGCGCTTCTGTTTGTTCCGGTTCCTGGGGCAAATTTCGTTTATTATCAGCCCCCTTTGCAATGGGGCCAAACCATTTTTCGGATAATTGTTTTACATCTTCAACTTCTACATTACCGGCAACAACCATTATTGCATTATTCGGACAATAAAAAGTATTGAAAAACTTTTTCACATCTTCAATCTTTACATTTTCGATATGAGAAATTTCTTTACCTATTGTATCCCATAAATAGGGATGAACTTTATAGGCCATAGGCCTTAATAATAACCATACATCCCCATAAGGCTGATTCAGATAACGTTGTTTAAATTCTTCAATTACTACATTGCGCTGCACTTCTAAACTTTTTTCAGAAAAGGCCAGACTCAGCATTCTATCTGATTCTAACCAAAAACCTGTTTCTAAATTGTCGGAAGGAAGCGATAAGTGGTAATTAGTTATGTCGTTTGTAGTAAAGGCATTGTTTTCTCCTCCTACACGTTGTAATGGTTCATCGTAATTCGGAATATTAACCGACCCGCCAAACATTAAATGTTCAAAGAGATGAGCAAAACCGGTTTGATTTGAATTTTCATCACGGGAACCCACATTATATAAAATATTTATGCAAGCCAAAGGTGTTGATTTATCTTGGTGGACAATGACCTTTAAACCATTCGCTAACTCAAATTTTTCAAATTTTATCATGTTTTGAATATCTTTTTTTATTTTTTCATTGCTTAGGCGTTGTAATAAAATGAAATAAACTATACATTTTGACTTGTTCTTTTGCCATTTTTCTACGTTGCAAAAACTTTAAATAGCTAAGGCTATTGCAGTTTTCGCGCCTTGAAAAAGAACAAAATTACTGCGTCAATTCTGTCCACTTTATTTCATTACAAAGCCTTAATGTACAATTATTTCTGGCGCAGTTCCTTTTTTCTTACAAACTACATACCCGTTACCATACAGTATTGACTAATAATTCTTTCGCTTGTTTATATTCTGCCACAATTTTATCAATAATTTCTTTCGCAGGCATTATTTCATGGATCAAAGCAGCCACTTGGCCAATTTCCAATTCACCTTCATCCAAATCCCCTTCAAACATTCCTATTTTTGCACGACCGCGACCAAGCAACGTTATTAATTCTTCAGGTGAAGCACATTTATTCTCAGCTTCCTGAACAGCCTCATAAAATTTATTTTTCAACAAACGAACCGGTGTCAGTTGTTTCATCATCAGCTTAGTATCACCTTCATTAGAAGCTATTACCATATTCTTAAAATTAATATTTGCCGATGCTTCATTGGAAGCAACGAAACGGCTGCCAATTTGAACACCGTCAGCCCCAAGTGCCATAGCAGCAAGCATTGCACTTCCTGTAGCAATTCCACCAGCTGCGATAACAGGTATTTTAACCGTTTGTTTTACTAATGGGATCAAACAAAGTGTAGTGGTTTCTTCACGTCCATTATGTCCGCCCGCCTCAAAACCTTCAGCAACAATTGCATCCACACCAGCCTCTTCAGCCTTTTTCGCAAACTTGGCATTGGAAACAACGTGAACAACAATAATTCCATGATCCTTTAATTTTTGTGTCCAGATTTTAGGATTTCCTGCTGACACAAAAACAACTTTCACCCCTTCCGAAATAATAATATCAATATGTTTATCAATGTCAGGATAAAGCATGGGAACATTCACTCCAAAAGGTTTATCGGTTGCTCTTTTACATTTTTGAATATGTGCCTTCAATACATCGGGGTACATGCTACCACTTCCAATCACACCCAAACCACCAGCGTTACTGACTGCCGATGCTAATTCCCAACCACTGCACCATATCATTCCAGCCTGTATAACAGGATACTGAATATTAAAAAGTTGTGTAATTCTATTGTCCATTATATTAATTTTTGTTGGTATTGATTTACGAAGGTAAAATATTATTTGCTGTATTTTTTAATGATATTTTTTTATACGCTAAAAGTAGCTGGATTATTGTCCAAATATGTCCATAAAATTGGCATATTTAGCCTCCAAATGGATGATTTCCATTCATTTATTAAAATCAATCTAAGTTTTTGTAATTTTGCATTTAATAAATAGGGAATTTGATATGTGGTTCATTTCAATTTAACAATTTATCAGTAAGCAATTATTTCAATTTAACGAGTTCTGATTGCCTATTGGGTACCTCTAAAAACTATTGTTGTAAAATAAAAATCACCACTGAGGCACTAAAAACATAGAGATTCACTGAGAGAAACTTAATGTTCCTTAATGAACTAAGTGTCTAAGTGATTAAGTTTTTAGATTGCCTTATTGCAAATTGCTTAATGGTCAAATTCCTTCATAATTGGCCCATTTGAAAATTGGCTAATTGTTACATTTTTATTTTAAATCCGGAATCAAAATGAAATACCGCATTTCCAATTCTACAAAAAAACTGTTTGGCAGTATTGAGCTAACACCTTCAAAAAGCATCAGTAATCGTGTGTTGATTATACAGTCGCTTTGCGCTGAAAAATTTGAAATAAAAAATCTTGCTACTGCAGACGACACGTTGGTTTTAAAACAAATCCTTACCTCTATAGCAAATAACACAGCCCCTTCTGAAGCCACTTATGATATTGGTGCTTCAGGAACTGCAATGCGTTTTTTAACAGCAGTATTTTCAACAAAAAAAGGAACACATATTTTAACAGGGTCGGATAGGATGAAAAAACGCCCAATAGGAGTATTGGTAAATGCTTTGCGTGACTTAGGCGCTGATATTGAATACTTGGAAGAAGAAGGATTTCCTCCATTAAGAATTACGGGGAAAGAACTAACAGGGACTGAAATAGAAATGGATGGTAATGTAAGCAGTCAGTATATTTCCGCTTTATTAATGATTTCTCCCGAATTACCAAACGGATTGGTTATTAAATTTACAGGAGAAGTAACCTCTCGCCCGTATGTTAATATGACATTGAAAATGATGGAGGAGTTCCGTGTTTATGGTCAGTGGCACGACAATTTTATTTCGGTGAGTAAACAACAATATCATAAAAAAAGTGAGC
>JAIOQD010000328.1 GCA_021413595.1 Bacteroidota bacterium
ACCGCAATAATATTATGTTTTCCGGGAACCAATTCAATGCCTGTTTTTTCAACCGGTGGGATGGTATGCACCACCATTTTATATTTCCCGATCGGATCAATTATTAAAGTATCGGGTAATCCTCTGTGGTTAATAGTATGCATATAATTATAACGTATCACCCCCGATTCCTCATCATAAAAGGTCATATTTACATCTGTTTCAGTTGGCCTTCCTATCTGATCGTTTAGGTTTACCTGCACTGAAGTATTATTAAGCGCTTGCGAAATTACAATACTTAAAATATTTTTAAAGTTAGTTTCACTTGATGCATCATAAAATTTTCCGATACAGCCAAATGAATTTATGTACGTTTGATCCAAACCGATACCAATAACAAAGGGTTTTAAAACAATTCCCTTTTTTTGAAGAGCAAGTGAAACTGCGCAGGGATTGCCATCGCATTCTTCAATACCATCGGTTATCAAAATAACAATGTTTCTAACGCTGGAACTTGAAGGAGAGGGGAAATCATCACCACATTGCTCTAAAGTATAAGCAATAGGTGTGGTTCCCTTTGGAACAAGTGTTTTAAGCCTGTTTTTTATGGCAGTAATATTATCCTTGCCAAAAGGCACTTCCAATTTGGTATCAGTACAACTACGTTGTGGACGCAAAGGAACTTGATGACCATAGGCGCGAAAAGCGATCTCCAGATTTTCTGTTCCTCTGATACTATCCAAAAATTCGCTTAATAATTTTTTGGAAAGATCCATTTTCATTCCACTTTGCCATTGACCGAACATACTGTATGAACAATCAAAAACAAATAAAATACGTGTTAAGGGTTGAGATTGGATTCCTCTGTTTTGAGCTTTTATAGGGGAAATTAAGAACCAAGAGATAAGAATCAAGAACCAAGACAAAAAGCAAGATTTAATAGCCAAGAAGCAATATAGCTTTGGTTTTTTAAATTGAACGTTGTTTTTTGAAAAATGAATTTTATCGTTTATCATAATTTAGGTCCTTAAGAGAGCCAAGAAGCAAGAGTCAAGAACCAAGATTGATTTGGTATTTAAAATTGAAATTTGTCTTTTGAAATATAAATTTTATCGTTTAATGCAAATTAAGAACCCTGATTCTAAGTTCTTGAATCTAAATTCTTGGTTCTGATTTTTAATAATCCCCCAAACTTTCAGCATTCTGACTCAAAGCCTGTGCCAATTGTTCATTGTTAGGAGCAACACCGTGCCATTTATGACTACCCATCATAAAATCAACACCATGACCCATTTCGGTTTTCATTAAGATCAACACTGGCTTTCCTTTACCTGTATGAGTTTTTGCTTTTTTGAGCGTTTCTACTACTTCCGATAAATTGTTTCCATTCATAGAAAGAACATCCCATCCAAATGCTTCCCATTTAGCTTTTAAATCACCCATTGGTAAAACCTGGTCAGTAGAGCCATCAATTTGTTGTCCGTTCACATCAATAGTTGCAATAATAGTATCAACTTTCCTTCCGGCAGCGTACATGGCAGCCTCCCATATTTGACCTTCCTGCAACTCGCCATCACCATGTAGGGTGTAAACCAAGCCATTATCTTTGTTTAGTTTTTTAGCAAGGGCAGCACCAATAGCAACCGACAAACCTTGTCCTAACGAACCCGATGCTACCCGAATCCCCGGTAAACCTTCATGAGTAGTAGGGTGGCCTTGCAAGCGGGAATCTAATTTACGAAACGTTGCAAGTTCTTGAACAGGAAAATATCCCGAACGCGCCAACACGCTATAAAAAACCGGTGAGATATGTCCGTTGGAAAGGAAAAACAGATCTTCTCCAATGCCATCCATGCTGAATTTTTTAGGTTGATGATTCATTACATCAAAATAAAGGGAAACTAAAAACTCTGTACAGCCTAAAGATCCTCCCGGATGTCCTGAATTTACGGCATGAACCATTCTAACAATATCCCTGCGAACCTGAGTTGTAACTTTTTCTAATTCTGATAATGAAGCCATATTTTTAATTTGATGATGTTTCTGAAAAAAATATTAAATTATAAAAAAATCTTTTGGTGTTTCCCTTTCTAAACAGAAAGGGCGGGCTTTTTTAAGGAGCAAAATCGAGCTTGTCGAGAAACGCGGGTAAGCCTTAAATTAATGATATTGTATTGGCATTATAAAAATTTTGATTAAAATTTAAACAATTATTAATTTCTCACAAAAAAATAATTA
>JAIOQD010000329.1 GCA_021413595.1 Bacteroidota bacterium
ATTACTTATTGTTTGGATAATTAGAAATTGAATTATTTATATCAGATAGAACCGATAAAGTCCATTAAAAGTGCAGTTTTTTAAGGAGCTTATTTTGATATTTTAATATATGCTTTATATAAAAAAATCAACGCTGCCAAAATGCGGACTGGGACTCTTTTCCAGTGATGATATCGAAAAAGGGGAGTATGTTGCCGAATACAAAGGCGATATTTACACATGGAAAAAATGCATTGAGCGTGCCGCCGAAGAAGATAAGGCAGGATATGTTTTTTATGTCAATAGAAACTACTGCATCGATGCCTATGATTTCCCGCTGGAGCTTGCGCGATATGCAAATGACGCTAAAGGATTGAGAAGAAAAAAAGATGTTACAAATAACTGTGAGTATTTAATAAAAGGTAAGCGTGTTTATATTGTTTCGAAGAAGAAGCTGAAAGCTCACACAGAAATTTTAGCTCCGTACGGAAAAGACTATTGGGATGAGTTTGAAGAGTGCGATGATGATAATTAAAAATAAAAATCAGAGATAAATAAAAAGGGAGCCATTAGCTGGTGTTTCATTCTTAGGAGTAGTTGTACTCTTAGGTGGTGTTACTGTTTTTGCAGGCGGATCTGTTTTCGTCTTATCTGTCGTCTTTACCGGATTTACCGATGGGTCTGCTGTCTTTACCGGTAATGTTTTTGTAGTCGATGTCTTTGGGTTTACAGGGTTTGTCGTTATATTCGGGTCAGTCGTAACATTCGGATTTGAAACATTCGTCCTTCTTATTTTATCAATGAGCTCATTTCCGTTTATAGATGTATTCTTTGTTGTTCTTACTTTTGAAACAGGGTCGCTGACTACTGTTTGTTTTGTGCCTGCTGAATTTTTTTCATTCTTCGGGTCAACCGGTATCTCAATATATTTCGGAGTAATAGTAGATTTTGTTACCTGGCTTATCACATTAACATTCGGTCCGTTATATTTTACTTTTTGGTCATCTATTGCAAGTGTGTTCACTCTTACTTTGCCTGAGTTATTCAATATTACACTGTTCTTTTCCGGATGTACTTTTGTAGTAAGGTTAATTTTACCTGTTAAATCTTTTTGATTAACCACTGTCCAGTGAATCGGGTTTGAAGAAAAGTGGCTGTTGCATACAACTAAGTGGCTCTGATAATTTGTCCAGTACAATACAGGGCAAGTAGGGTACCATCCGATGTAGCTGTTGCCGTTGTAATTTCCGCAATAGCGCCATGTTACCCAGTTCGGTGCCCAGCGTCCGCCCGGCATCCAAACCCATCCTGCAAAGCTTGTCCATACCCATCTTCCGTAATTGTAACAATGTCTGCCCCATCTGTAATCCGATGCCCATACCCATCCTGCGCATGTGAATTCCCAGCGTCCGTTTGAGTAAGGATTCCACGAGCTTTCATTGCATTCATTCGGCTGCCATACATAAATTATTTTTTCAATCGTCTTGGTTTCTGTTACTACTTTTACATTGGCATTTTCATTGGGAGATGTAAGATTTGTAGTTGAAACTTCTTCTACAAATGTTTCATTATCTGCAGGTGCGATATTTCTTGCAACGGATGTGTTTTCCGGCAGAGAATTATCATTACTTACATTGCTTACATTTTGCAGAGGTGTTTCAGTTTGTGATGGTGAAGTTAAATCCTGTATTAAATCTCTTGACTTAATGGGAATCCACTTTCCCTGTGATGTTAAATCCTCATCAAAATTTTGTTTATAAACTTCGTTAGAATCTAAAAGATTTTCCGAATAATCGATGCTGTCAACGATGGATTCAAAATTCGGGTTAGTAGTCAAGGTTGGTACATCTGTGTTTTTTGTAAAAATTTTATATGCTGCTACAGTTACTACAGAGGTGAGCAATACAGCAGATAAAATTATCGCAAAAAGTTTTTTGTTGGACATTTTCTT
>JAIOQD010000029.1 GCA_021413595.1 Bacteroidota bacterium
TGAGATAAACCGTACACCACCAAAAACACAAGCAGCTTTACTTGAAGCTATGCAGGAGCGCAGCATTACAACAGGTGGGAAAAGATATGACTTAGGAAATCCATTTTTTGTATTGGCGACACAAAATCCGATAGAGCAGGAGGGAACCTACACTTTGCCGGAAGCACAGTTAGACCGTTTTATGTTTAACGTTTGGTTAGATTACCCAAAATTCGAGGACGAATTATTAGTAGTAAAAAGTACTACGTCTGATAATAGAGTGGAATTGAAAAAAATACTGAGTGCTGAGGAAATCATTTTCTTTCAAAATTTAGTTCGCAGAATTCCGGTTACAGATAACGTGTTGGAATACGCAGTAAAATTAGCAGCTAAAAGTCGCCCCAATACAGAACATGCAGCTGAAATTGCAAACAATTATCTATCATGGGGAGCAGGACCAAGAGCCTCACAATTTTTGGTGATAGGCGCTAAGTGCCACGCCTTAATTAAAGGAAAGTATTCTCCGGATATTGAGGATGTGAAAGCGGTGGCAGGTGCTATATTGCGCCATCGTATTGTTCGTAATTATAAAGCCGAAGCTGAAGGAATTAGCGTTGATAAAATTATTGAAGAGTTGATGAAGTAAAATTCAATTCTATTATTGTCTTAATCCTGACAGGTGTTTAAAACCTGTCAGGATTTTTTTTATAAAATTTAATCCTTTTAACTACATGTTAATTTTTCAACGGTTGCATTCCTCCTTGAAAAAGGGGGGAAACGATTTCTTTCTGTCATCCCGAGCTTTTCGAGGGATCTTGTTTTAATTATGATATTGCCAGTAAAAACTTAATACTGTTTTTCTCCCGCAGATTTCGCAAATAAACGAAGATATTATTTCAACGAAAAGTTTAATCTGCGAAAATCAGCGAAATCTGCGGGGGATTTTATTTTTCTGAAATATATTTTTTCCAGGGTTTCCAATAATAGTCATACCAACCTGATTTAACACCTGCGCTATGTTTATCCGGAACATTGGCATGAGTCATGTGTAAGATCACATCTTTCCCTTTAGGTTCAAGCAGAATGATAAATGTTGAATCAATATCTTCTTTATCCCAATCCTCCGCTTTCCAGCTTTGAACAATAAGTTTGTCTTTCACCAACTGAAGATTTTTTCCATTAATATAGCCACCATGTGCAGAATATTTAATCCCTTCTTTTGCCGAAATTTTAGCAGGTGCACCAATTACTAATGAATGTTTTTTAGCATCCATATACAGCTCATAAAGAGCTTTTGCTGTAGTATTTTTAAACACTACTTTTTGAACAATTGTTTTGGGCATGTGATTGTGTTTTTTTGTTATTTGATTTAATTATATACTCCTCTATTGAAAAGCAACTGATATAAAATTCGATTACAAATATAAATGGTAGTCAACTTTAGATCCCTAATTGTTTTGCGTGAGGGATTGTAGCGAAAATCCTTTCCCAATTTTTATTGGGAAAGATTGCAGCGGAAAGCCCGACCCAAAGGGGCACGCCATAACAGTCCACTAATTATCTATTAGGCTTAATTTTTATTCTCTTTTTCAAATCTTCAATGCTCAATAAAATTACTTCATTGGTTGCAGGCAATTTGAATTGAGGTTCAAGTTCGTGATCAGCAACCGCAGAAATAGCATCTTTAATAGCCAGCCATGTTGCACAAGCAAGCATAAAAGGTGGTTCAGCAACAGCTTTACTTTTACGTATTGCATTTGGATTAGGAGCGCTTTGTAATAATTCTGTCCTGAAATCACTGGGTATGTCCTGTACAGAAGGGATCTTGTAGGTATCCGGAGAATGATTGAGCAAATGTCCTTTATCGTTCCATTTTACTTCTTCAGTGGTACACCAGCCAACCCCTTGTATATAGCCACCTTCCACCTGTCCTACATCAATTCCTTGATTGATGGAATCTCCTACATCATGCAAAATATCTGTTCTTAAATTTTTATAAAAACCTGTTAATGTATCTACAATTACTTCGCTTACACACATTCCAAAAGCAAAATAATTAAAGGGTTTTCCCCATCCCGTAACTTTATCCCAACCAATATTAGGGGTACGGTAAAAANNNNAAACTTACCTGATTAAAATGAATGATGGGCATTGCATCAGCAAAGGGCATTTTGTGGTATGGCAACAACTTATCAGAGATATAATCATTCTCGAAAATAATGTTTTCAGGCAAGGATTGTTTTTCCGGTCGTTGCTTTGAAAATTCAACAGCCATCACTTCTGCAATACGGCTCTTAAGTGTATCAATAGCATTTTTAACTGCCATGCCATTCAGGTCAGTTCCTGCAGAAGCCGCAGTAGCAGAAGTGTTTGGGATCTTTGAAGTATTGGTAGCATTTACTTTTATTTTATTTACGCTCACACCCAGCTCCGCTGCAGCGATCTGCATTATTTTTGTGTTCAATCCCTGTCCCATTTCGGTACCACCATGATTTACCAACACAGTTCCGTCTTTATAAATATTTACAAGCGCCCCTGCCTGGTTAAGAAAGGAAGTAGTAAAGGAGATACCAAACTTAACCGGTGTTAATGCAATTCCTTTTTTGTAAAACTCATTCGAAGCATTGAATTCATTAACAGCTTTCCTTCTAAGTTGATATTCCGATGAAGCTATCAATTGATCGTAGATTGTATGTAAACGGTTCAATTCAACTGTTTGTCCGTAGTGTGTTATATTATCGGTATCAATTCCATAAAAATTAAGCTTCCGTATATAAGCTGCATCTTTCTTTAGGAAACGTGCCATTCGATCAATAACAGCCTCCATAGCTGCCATACCCTGAGGTCCGCCAAAGCCTCTGAAAGCTGTATTAGAAGGGTGGTTTGTTTTGTATGCTTTGCCGGTTACATGCATATTAGGAATATAGTAACTACCATCAGCATGCAACATAGCTCTTTCCAAAATAGCCAGACTTAAATCGGTAGCGCAACCACCATCGGCATTTTGTTCAAATTTGATGGCTGAAATTTTTCCATCATTATCAAAACCAACTTCATAGCGGATTAGATACGGATGTCGTTTACCGGTTATGATCTGATCCTCATCTCTGAAAAGATGTATTTTTACAGGCCGTTTGGTGGCATTACAAAGTAAAGCCGACCATGCAGCTACCCAGTTGCCCTGTGTTTCTTTACCACCAAATGCTCCACCCATTCTGCGTGTTTCCACTACCATTTCGTTTTTTGCGATACCAAGTACTTCCGCAATAATAGCTTGTGTTTCAGAAGGGTGTTGTGTGGAGCTATATGCTGTTATTTCCTGATCTTCGCCTGGTACGCAAAGGCAGGATTGGGTTTCTAAATACCAATGTTCCTGTGCACCTGTTTCGAGTTCACCTTCTAAAACGTGCATGGCAGTTTTTAGGGCTGCATCAGCATCCCCACGTTTCATGGTGCGTGCAGGGCCTAATAGTGAATTCTTTTCTATTGCTGTTCTTATATCTAAAATAGCCTCTAAAGGTTCATATTCAATAGCTATTAATTTTTCAGCAGTAATTGCAATTTCATTTGTTTCAGCTGCAATAAGCACAATGGCTTGTCCTACACATAGTACTTCATCTATTGCCAAACAAACCTCATCATGAACAACAGGTCCCATTTGGTTCATTCCCGGTATGTCTTTATAACAAAATACAGCATGAACACCTTTCAGTTTTTTTGCCGCTGATAGATCGAGTGATTTTATTTTAGCATGAGCATGTGAACTGTAAACTACCCTTCCAATAAGCAGTTGAGAGTTCAATGAAATATCATCAATATATACGGATTCACCGCTTACGTGTTTAAT
>JAIOQD010000338.1 GCA_021413595.1 Bacteroidota bacterium
CTAATCCAACCATAAGCTTTGTAAATTTATGGGTATAGCCCATAAAATTTCGATGTAAAGTATTATTTTTAACTGACTGATACAAAGAATCTTCAGGTAAAGCGAAATGATCCATTCCTATTTCCTCATATCCATTTTCAAGAAACATCTCTTTCCCTGTTTCATATAATTCGCGTTTTTTTTGATCAACAGGGAGATCCTTTTCTGTAAATTTACGTTGTCCGGGTTTAATCCATGGCACATGGGCATAACTGTAAAATGCTATCCGGTCGGGTCTTAATAAATTTACTTTATTAATGGTGTCAACAACGCTTTCTTTTGTTTGAAGTGGTAAACCATAGATCAAATCGAAATTTATGGACGTATAGCCTATTTCTCGCGCTTGTTTAGTAACTTTTTCTACACTTTCGAAACTTTGAATTCGATTCACTATCCTTTGCACTTTAGGGTCGAAGTCCTGAATGCCCAAACTTAATCTTCTAAATCCTAGTTCGTATAATGTTTGTAAATGTTCGCTTGTGGTATTGTTTGGGTGAGCTTCAAAACTAAATTCCGCATCCTTGCATATAGTTGCATCAGAAACAATACTTTCTATCAACCTCCTTAGGTTTGAAGGTGAAAAAAAAGTAGGTGTACCTCCTCCTAAATGGATCTCCTTGATTTTTGGAACTTCCTTAAAAATATTTAAATACAATTTCCATTCGCGGATCACTGCGGTAATATAAGGCGATTCAACTGCATGATTTACTGTTATACGAGTATTACAGCCGCAATAAGTACATAAACTCTCACAAAAGGGTAAATGTATATATAATGAAAGGCCATCAGTTGCATTGCTCTGATCGAAAGATTTCTTCACAGATTTTTCCCATTCTTTAACATCAAGCATTTCTGAGGTCCAATAAGGAACAGTTGGATAGCTTGTGTATCGTGGTCCAGGGACATTGTATTTTCTTATCAAATTTTTATCTGTTGACATACTTCAATGAATTATACAAATGTTATGTTAAATGTATTTTGTTATATTGAAATCATACCGAACTTGTTTCGGAATCTCAAGGATGCTGAAACAAGTTCTGCATGCACCTTGTATTTATACTTACGTAATACTAATTAAAATTTTAAACTATAACTATCAGCAAAAGACTTAAACAAATCAACGCATCCAGAAACCTAATTATTGCATAAAATTCATTCTAATTTTATTTCCTTAATTCCAAATTATCTTCGAGATACCATTCAGCAAAGGAAGAAGCGGTTTCTCTTAATTTTAAATGGTGCAGCATTACGCTGTCCGGCAATTGAGCTAAAAGCCGCTTTGAAATATCAGCTAACAGATTTTCGCATGTTGGCTGATAATCGGCCATTACAAGTTTTTTAAATAATGGATTTCCTTCTGCAAGCTTAATATAGGGTGTTGATCTATCAAGAATGGTAGCATGATCCAACTCATCAATTATGGGTTTCATTATTTTTTTAAGATCTGTAAAGTCCATTACCATCCCTCGTTTAGGATTGTTAATTTCAGTTATTGGTTGGCCAATTACCGTAACAGAAAGATGATAAGAATGTCCATGAATATTTTTACAAGGGCCATCATAACCATATAAAGCGTGGGCCATTTCAAAATTAAACTCTTTTGTGATTCTTATTTTTGACATATTAATTCTATTTGCTTAAATGTAAATTAAATTTTGGGCTTGATTTCCGATTTAAGATCGTTTATAAACGCATCTATAACTCCTCGCGTGATGTGAGGCATAATAACAATTTTCCACCACTTAGGTTCATGCTCATGACTATCGACTACCAAAAAATATTTTTCGGCTACCGAAGTTGGAATATCTGCGGCATGAATAGCAATAATATTTATGTACGGATTTCTAAAATAATGAATACCAAGATCATCCAGTTGGCAACATACATCGGTAGTCCGATCTACCAGTGATTGCATTTTTGTTTTCCATCCTTCAGAGCCATGGTTGTGAAGCACCATCCAAACAGCAACAGCATTCGCACCGGAACGACTTCCACATAAAGTGTGATCGGTTCCCGGAACATATTGAGCTTCCGAAGTTTTTACATATTGCATGTAACCTTTACGAATCAAAAACATTCCGGTGCCATAAGGCGTTTGCAACATCTTATGTGCATCAATAGTAAAGGAAGTAATGTTTGAATTCTTAAACGAGTAGCTATTTGAAGGGTTTGTAAATGGATAGATGAATCCTCCGAATGCTGCATCAATATGTAATTTATAGTTGATCTTTTTTTTATTCAATAATGCTGTAACTTTATCTATATCATCTACAGAACCAAACATTGTGGTAGATAAATTCATATTGACAATAAAATATTTAATCCCACCTGCCAAAGCCGCATCAACTTTATTCTCCATATCAGAAAGAAGAAGTTCCCTGTTATTTTTATCTGTATTTATTACAATTGAATTTATATTCAAGATATTTACAGCTTTTGATAGAGAATAATGACTGTCTTCGGAATAAATAACTCCTATTTCGTTTACATTCGCAGCATATTGGTTAATAAAATAGTTACGATAAATCCAAATAGCCTCAATATTGGCTTCTGTTCCACCGGAAGCAACGTAACCGTCCTGCGCATCCTCTTCTCCTCCAAAAATTTGTTCAGCGCAAAGTTTGATCAGATCCTTTTCTAATTCTTGTGTGCCTATGAATATTTTTTCAGCACCATTCAACGTATGACAACCAATATGATTTGGATTAGCAATAAGAGTAGATAGAAAAGGAGCATTCTCCAGAAAAGGCGCATCATCATAAAACACCTCAGAATCAAGGTAAGTAGCTGGAACGCCTAATATCGGGGTGTTTCGGTAATTTACATTTTTGTTTAATGCATCAATCACGCGCTTTTTTATTTTACCTGATGTTAATTTAGGCCAATACATATTTGTTAATTTTATTTACTGCAACATTTAGTACATTCCGGTTTGGTATCCGACATTTCAGGACTAATGTACGGAATCCCAAGGTTCAATCCACGTAAAATTAAAAGCAAAGCCATTGAAACTGCAAAAACAGGCACTACTTTATTTATTTTTTTTCGAAAATCAATATTTATACTACTGCTAATGAGTGCAACTGAAAGCATTGCAGGCACCGTTCCTAATCCGAATACGGCCATAAAAATACTACCTTGAAATATGCTACCTGCTGCTATGGCACCGGCAATTCCTAAATATACCAGACCACAAGGTAGCAAAGCATTTAGAGCTCCAATAATAAATAGAGACGAGTAACCATTTTGTTTAAATAGTACTTTTAATTTTTGTTTGACTTTTCCTATAAATGAATAGGTGAAGGAGAGAAACTTGAATTTATTTGCAAATTTTTGGGGTAATAGGATCATAATTAAAACAGCTATTCCCAAAGCGATAGATAAGCTTTGCTGATAGCCCGCAATAATAATACTTTGACCTATTAAACCAAACACCCCACCAAGAAGTGCATACATAAAAACTCTTCCGGTATTGTATAGGAGGGCTCCGGTAATTTTGGACAATAAAGATTCACGATTTAAAGGCAATGCCAAGGCGATAGGACCACACATTCCCACACAATGGAAACTTCCTAAAAAACCTAATGTTAATGCAGTCCAAAAAATAGCCATGATTAAGGAATTACAATTGTTTCTTCAATAAAATAGTCTGTAGCATCCACTGCCCAGCCAATTTGCATTTTGTACATCCCTTTGCTTAAATTATTCAATGCAATGGATTGTTGACCAGATTCATTCAGTTCAATAGTTGTCTTATAATCTTTGGAAGCATCAGAAGGACGGAAAAACAATATTTCACCTGATACCATTTTTCCTGAGAATTCTTTTGGAAAGAATAGTTCCAAATTTTTTTCAGTAATCTCATGTGAAATTCTTTCAGCCAATGCATCTGCATTTTTTGCCTCATCGATCTTGGTTTGAAATACCAATTCTTTCTGATAATAATCAGGACTTACAAGATCAATTTTTTGATTTACACACATTGCTACCATTATTCCTATTAATAATGCAAAGCTTATGTATAAAATGGTAATTTTTGTTCCCCAGCCAATTTTTATCATATTTTTTTGTTTTAGTGTGCTGCTGCTTGAAAAACAGGACCTAAAAAAGTAGTTTGAACGGTTTCAATTTTTTCACCATTTGAATAAACAACAATTTTAAATTTTGTTTTCCTGCTTTTAATTTGATCTCGATTGAAAATTATAAAAAATGCACCACCGGCAACACTTTCTTTTTCAACATTAATAATTTCATTCCCAACCATTTTAATTTGTCCAATACCCAATTCTAATTTTAATGTTATCGGCATTTTGATATGTGTTTTATTTACCAACTTAATGTTGTATAAATTACTGATTCCATTGTTCTCAGCTTCTTGATATAATAATCCCGGTGTGCGCATTACGGTAGTTTCCACATCTGTGCGGCTTTGCAAAAGTGTAATTAATATTCCCAATAACACAAGCAGTACTGCGCAATATGCTATCGTTCTTGTAGTGAGCTTTAGTTTCTGTTTACTCGCAATTCCATTTTCAGAATCTAACCGGATCAATCCTTTTGGTAAACCAACTCCTGCCATCATGTGATCACACGCATCAATGCATGCTGTGCAATTGATACATTCCAATTGAGTTCCGTTTCGGATATCAATTCCTGTAGGACAGACTTTTACACATTGAAAACAATCGATACAATCACCTTTTGTACGAACTTCATTTTTTTTAAATTTCCCTCTTGTTTCACCTCTGATGTAATCATATACAACAAGAATAGAATTCCTGTCGAGTAAAACACCTTGTAATCGGCCATAAGGACATACTACAATACAAACTTGCTCCCTGAACCATAGAAAAACAAAAAAGAAAATGGTGGTAAAAATCAACAAGGAAATAAATGTTCCTACATTTTTCTCTAATCCTTGTTTATACAGATCGAAAACCTGATCGATACTGATCATGTAGGCTAAAAATGTATTTGCAATGATGAACGAAATAAGAAAAAAAATACTGATTTTAGAAGTTTTTTTGATTATTTTATCCGCATCCCATTTTTTTTTATTTAAGGCTTTTTGATGGTTGGCATCACCTTCTATCCAATACTCAATTTTCCGAAAAACCATTTCCATAAAAACAGTTTGCGGGCAAGCCCAGCCACAAAATACACGTCCAAACACTACAGTAAATAAAACAATAAATACCATAAAGGTCAACATTCCTATTACAAATAAGAATAGATCTTGTGGCCAAAAAATCGCACCAAATAAAATAAATTTTCGTTCGGAAATATTCGCAAGGAATAGCGGGTCTCCATCTACTTTTATAAATGGCAGTGAAAAAAAAATGAGCAAGTAGATAATAGTTAAAATAGTTCGTTTATTGTACAATTTACCTTTCGGTTTTTGTGCATATATCCAAGCCCTATCCCCTTCTTTATCAATTGTTGCAATAGAATCACGAAATGATTCATTGCTCTCATTATTTTTCATACTAATTAATTATTCTTCAATTTGTACCTTCAAATTTTGATTGTACTATTGTAAGCTGTCCTTTTTTAAGGACCCTATAGGTGTTTTTAATTCTACAAACATATCACCTTGCGCGGCTTTACCATTCGCTGGCCTGCTACCTCTAATTGTTTTAATGTAACTTGTAACTTCATTAATTTGAATTGCAGAGAGGTCGGCTTGCCAAGATTTCATACCCTTATCAGGAATACCATATTTTATGGAAGAAAAAATATCTTTTATGCTTCCTCCATGTAACCAAAAATCATCTGTTAAATTAGGGCCAACACCACCTTCTCCGAATTTTCCATGACAAGCAAAACAATTTTGTTTAAAAATTGTTTCACCATTTGCAATTTCAGCCTTATCGGTTAATAATGTTGCATTACTTTCGTTAACATTGTTTAAATTATTTTTTTCAAATTCTGCCTTTTCTAATCCTGCCGCTTGAATTGACTTATTGTATTCGGCAATTTGCAACTCTCCACTTGGAGTGAAATGATAATAACCCAAATAGATTACAGCAAAAACAATGGAGAGATAAAAACCATATTTCCACCAAGGCGGAAGATCATTATCCAATTCATGGATCCCATCATAATTATGATCCAACAATATATCCGTTTCTTTTTCAATCGGAACCGAAGCATTTAGCTTTTCAAAAAGAGATGGCTTAAGTTTAGCAATTGCTAAAGCTTTTGTTTTTGCAAAAGAACGGATAGAGCTTAAAAGAATAATAACAACGAGTATTTCAAATCCAATTATTAGCAGCATCAAATAAAGCAGTCCGCTGTTTAGCTCCGGTAAACTATTTTGGGAAGCAATTATCTCCTGAGCATGACTTGTTTTGCTTAAAGCCATTAATGAAATTAAGGCAATTATTCCAAGCCCTTTTTCATTTATTTTTTTTCTGACCGAATTAGCAGCTGTTGCTATAAGCACCTTCCCTAAAGCTAAAATTACCATAAGCAATAGAATGATCACGCTTAGCAATGTAATAAAAATCAGATTTCCAAAAACTGAAGAGGAGTTATTTACTTCGAGTCCATTGACACTTTGAGCAAAAAGACTTGTTCCTATTAAGAATCCTATAATAGTTAAAAGGAATTTGTTAAATCGATTTTGCTTTCTTTGAAAATTGTTTGTTACACTATTTTTCATAATTCGGTTTATTGTTTAGAATCGTTTGATGAATCAAAGGGAATATTTTTCATTTCAAGAATATGTTCTTTCTTCACGAAAAAAGCCCATATTATTAATAGGATAAAAAAAGTAAAAAAAACACCCAACGAAATCAATGGGAATACTCCTATTCCTGCAATTGATTCTAAGTAATTAATGAATTTCATATTAATTTATTTTTTTTGATTTAATAGATTATTTATTTTTATATCCCGTCCTAATCGCTGCAAATAAGCAATTACAGCAATAATTTCCCGATCACTCACTGTTTCAATCTTATCCTTTTTCAAACCTTGTGCAATTGAATTAGCCTGAATCATCAAGTCCCTGTTTGCTATTTTATCATAATCTTTCGGATAAGGGACACCTAATTTCATCATTGCCCTGATTTTTGCGGGAGTACTAGCTGTATCCAATGCGTCATCCAATAAAAATGAATACTCAGGCATTATTGAACCCGGAGACATCGATGTTGGATCCATCATGTGGTTATAGTGCCACGAATCAGGGTATTTTCCGCCCACACGCGCCAAATCTGGTCCTGTGCGTTTTGATCCCCATTGAAAAGGATGGTCATATATGAATTCTCCTGCCTTAGAGTATTCACCATAACGTTCTGTATCAAAACGTAAAGGGCGAACCATCTGTGAGTGACAAGTATAGCAACCTTCACGTACATAAATATCTCTACCCTGTAATTCAAGAGGTTTGTAAGGTTTTACACTAGATATAGTTGGAATATTTGATTTCACTAAAAACGTTGGAACCATCTCAAGAATACCGCCAATTAAAATCACAACTAAACTAAAAAGCATTAATTGAATTGGTCTGCGTTCGATCCAACGGTGCCAATGCTCACCTTTGTGACCTCCTTCAACCTTTGCAAGAGCAGGGGCTTCAGCTTCTTCATTTGCCAATAATGAACCGGATTTTACAGTTTTATACAGATTGTAAGTCATCAAAATAAAACCAGTTAAATACATTGTTCCACCAAGGGATCGCATAATATACATTGGACGCAATTGCGTTACAGTTTCAAGAAAGTTAGAATACTTTAAAAAACCTTCAGGAGTGAATTCCTGCCACATTAAGTATTGCGTAAAACCAGCCCAATATAAGGGTATTGCGTAAAACAAGATTCCTAATGAACCTAACCAGAAATGCCAGTTTGCTAATTTAAGTGAGTAAATATTGGTGCGGAATATTTTGGGGATCAACCAATATAAAATACCGAATGTTAAAAATCCATTCCATCCTAATGCTCCAACATGAACGTGCGCTACGATCCAATCTGTAAAATGAGCTACTGCGTTTACTTTTTTGAGTGCAAGTAGAGGTCCTTCTAAAGTAGCCATTCCGTATGCTGTTATAGCAACAACCAGAAATTTCAAAACAACACTTTCACGTACTTTATCCCATGCACCGCGTAAGGTTAATAACCCATTAATCATTCCACCCCATGAAGGTGCGATCAACATAATAGAGAATACTGTACCAAGCGATTGAGCCCAGTCAGGTAAAGCGGTGTATAATAAATGATGCGGTCCGGCCCAAATGTATAAGAAAATTAACGCCCAAAAATGGATGATTGACAAGCGGTATGAATATACAGGTCGTTCAGCGGCTTTCGGAATAAAATAATACATCAATCCCAAATAAGGGGTGGTCAGAAAAAATGCAACTGCATTATGCCCATACCACCATTGTACTAAAGCGTCCTGCACACCAGCATATCCTGAATAGCTTTTAAAAAGAGAAACAGGCATTTCAAATGAATTTACAATATGCAAAACAGCCACAGTAACAAACGTTGCGATGTAAAACCAAATGGCAACGTATAAATGACGTTCTCTTCTTTTCAGAATTGTACCAAACATGTTCCAACCAAATACAACCCAAATCAATGTAATGGCTATATCAATTGGCCATTCCAATTCCGCGTATTCCTTACCAGAAGTCATTCCAAAAGGAAGTGTAAGTACTGCGGCAACAATAATTAATTGCCAGCCCCAAAAATGGATAGTACTTAATTTATCGCTAAACATCCGGGCTTTACATAAGCGCTGTAAAGAATAATATACACCCATAAAAATTCCATTTCCAACAAAAGCAAAAATTACTGCATTTGTATGTAAGGGTCGTAAGCGCCCAAATGAAGTTTGAGGCAATATATTTAATGAAGGGTAAATAAGCTGTAAAGAAACCCAAAGACCTGCTAACATACCCACTAAACCCCACAAAATTGTGGCAAAAGCAAATTGTTTTACTATTTTATTGTCGTACGAAAATTTTTCTACTTCCATAATTATTTTTTGAATTTAGATTTTAGGGGCTTGTATTTTTATACGTTTTGCAGGTGTTTTTGGTGTTTAATAATTCCGGCGCTCCTTTTTCAGAAACAATTGGATTTTCAAACAACATTCTAACCGAAGGTGTGTAATCATCTTCATATTGTCCGGATCTTACACTCCAAATAAAGGCGACAAGAAAGCATAATGCTATTAAAATGCTTGCTCCAATTAAGATAAACAGTACACTCATCGTTGATAATTATTGACAGTTCAAAAATATCGAGCATTTTTAAAACCGATTATGAGTCTTGTCAGAGGGCGATATGATTAAAGTCATATATTATATGGAACCGGATAATTAGTAATTTTGAATTCTAAATAAAAATTACAATGAAAACTGACATTTTAACCAAAGAAGATATAAAGAAACTTGTAGATACCTTTTATGATAAGGTAAATAACGATGATATACTTTCACCTGTTTTTAATGAAGTAGCA
>JAIOQD010000339.1 GCA_021413595.1 Bacteroidota bacterium
GTTGCTGCATATATTCTGTTTGCATTTACAGGGTCAGCGCCTAATTCGTGAACAGAACAAAAAGCTGTTGCAGCGGATGCTCCACTATTGTTAACAGTAGTGGGAATTGTAGAAGTAATTCTTGAAAATGCACTATATGAAGTGCCGTCATAAGTAGCTTTGTAAATACCTGCTCCTAAGATACCCGCTGAACCGGAACCGGTATAAAAATAAAAATCACCCTCACCTGTTCCTGCATAGATATCTCCATTTGCAGCTTGTGTAATGGAAACAATAGCAAGGTTGGGTTGCTGATCAAAACCGGCAACAGGACTCCAATTTGAGCCTCCGTTCATTGAAACAAATAAACCACCGGAAACACTACCGGCAAACATTCTATCCGGATTGTTTTTGTCAATTAAAATTGCTCTTGTGCGTCCACCTATATTGTCAGGTCCTAATTCCGACCATTCCAAGCCCAAAGCACTAGTAGCTCTGTTTGTAAACATTTGATACGATTCTTCTCTCGACTTTAATACGTCCATCGGATCAATCATGCCTGTTAATGGGTTTTTTTGAATATTAAAAAGCCATTTAGCGGATCCTTTAGCGATTCTGTGTACAGTTGTTTCGGTATTTGTTACTGTTGTATTTTGAGTATTTTTTATGTAGATGTGTGCAAAGGATAAAATCGATCCAGCCAGTAATGCTGAGCCTAATAGTAATTTGTTATTTTTCATGACAATAAAAAAATTAAGTTAAAGGGGATTTATCAAAGGTAAATATAAAATAATGAATGACAAAATTTATTAGAAAATATGCTTTTCAGCATGATAGGACGAGCGGACGAGCGGACCGCTCTCCACAAAACGAAAGCCTTTTTCAAGTCCCACCTGTTTGTATTTTTCAAATACTTCAGGATGAATAAATTCTTTTACCGGCAAATGTTTTGGAGTAGGTTGAAGGTATTGACCCAATGTTAGAACATCACAGCCCACAGCCCTTAAATCATCCATTGTTTCATAGATCTCTTGCTCCGTTTCACCCAATCCAAGCATAATACCCGATTTTGTTTTTAATCCGGCATCTTTCAATCGCTTTAATACTTCCAGACTTCTGTCATATTTGGCTTGAATACGAACTTGTTTTGTTAGTCTGCGTACGGTCTCTGTATTGTGAGAAACAATATCAGGTTTAACATCAATAATACGTTGAAGGTTTTCCCATTTACCCTGAAAATCAGGGATCAACGTTTCAAATTTTGTTTGAGGATTTAATCTCCGGATTGCAGTAATGGTCTCGGCCCAGATGGTAGAACCGCCATCTTTTAGATCATCACGGTCAACTGAAGTAATTACACAATGTTTAACCTTCATCAACCGCACTGATTCCGCCACACGTTCAGGTTCTGATAGATCTACAGCTTTGGGTTTTCCAGTGGCTACATTGCAAAATCCGCAGGAGCGTGTACAAATATTGCCAAGAATCATAAAGGTTGCAGTACCTGCTCCCCAGCATTCTCCCATATTTGGACAATTACCGCTTTCGCAGATCGTATGCAGCTTATGGGTAGAAGTGATTTTTCTAACCTCTGAGTATTCTTTTCCGATTGGAAGTTTTACTCTTAACCAATCGGGTTTACGAAGCGGCAAAACCTCAAGCCCCTCTCTTAATTTCTCCCCGAAGGGGAGAGGTGATGGGGGAGCTAGGTTGGTTTGGTTATCTATATCGCTATCGCTATCGGGAGTCGATGGATTTTTATTTGTTGACATTTTTAGTTTTTCTTTTTTTAGATTTTGCCCTCTCCCCTTTTGGGAGAGGATTAAGGAGAGGGGCTTCCCTTAAAACCACTTTTTGCCCCATATTATTTTGAGGTATAATGAAACAAATACTTGTTGTCTTTTATTGAATGCCATCATTGGAATAGCATTAGGATATACATCTATAACAGCACCTGTTTCAATTGCTTTAAGAGCGTTATAACGATCGGCATACTCAAAACTCAAGGCAAGTTTTGCATAAGCAGCAGGATAAATTATTGTTTTATTCATTCCTTTAAAAAAGGAGGCTTTACCAAAAATATCTTCCTGTTTATGAATTTCAGGATTATATCTTTCTGTTGTAGGTACGGAAGAAAAAGTGCCCTTTTTAATTTCAAGATATACCGGCTTGGCAAAGGCAAAGGTGGCGCCTACAAAATAGGAATAACGTACCTCTACGCTTTTTTTATCACTTTTTTGAAAAAGGACATTCTGAAAGCCTACTCCCGGGCGAATTAACAAAACCGAATTTAATTTGCCGTAAATAAAACCTTTTGAATTTGAGTAATAAGTATTTATACTTTTAACCTCTTTCGGATGCTTGAAATTTAATATTTCAATTTCAAACATTCGTTTTCGTTTGGCTGTAACATGCTCACCTCTTCTATATGCCATTCCAAACCCTCCTGCTGAGTGCATAAAGAGACCAAAACTTGCCTCGTGTCGATAAAGAACATTTACATCTTCGCCACTTTCCAAACGAGTAAGGTCGTCTTTTAATTGCTGTGCAGAAAGTTGAAAAGAAAAAGTAGAAACTAAGAGGAAACTGAAAATTGTTTTATACATTGCATTACTTTTGATACACAAATATACGATATAAAATAAACTATTCAAAACTTCATTTCATTTGTTGGTTTTTCTGTAAGTAGCATTGTGATTTACATCAAAAAAAATTAATATAAAAGCCCTTATCATTTCCCGGTTTGCGGGAATTTATTTGTAATCATGAAAACATCTGAAATAACTTACATCGGCAGTTTGCGTACAGAGTCTGTCCACCTGCAATCAGGAAACACGATCATTACCGATGCTCCAATAGATAATAATGGCAAAGGTGAAGCTTTTTCACCTACCGACCTCCTGTCAACTTCTCTTGGTTGCTGTATGCTTACCATTATGGGGATTGTAGCACAACGACATGCTATCGACATTGATGGCACTACTGTTGGGATTACCAAAATTATGGAATCAAATCCAAGAAGAGTTGGCGAAATAATAGTTGAATTTACTATGCCTAAAAACAATTATACCGATAAAGAAAAAGATTTGCTCTTGAATGCGGCACACACCTGTCCTGTGGCCAAGAGCTTAAGTGCAGAACTAATACAAACAGTGGTTTTTAATTACTAGAAAGGTGTTTTAAGTGCTTGTTCGTAAGCTTTTTAGTTGGGTTGTAGATATTTTTTTATTTTTATCCAGCCCCAAAAATTCAGATTTTTATACTGCAAGTAGATAGTTTTTTAACAAATTAAAAGTTTAAAATGATCATAAAAAAAACATTCTGTCTCCCTCGTTTTACAACGATCACTTTGGCCTTAACGCTTACTGCCGGTGTTGTGGTTATGTCAGGTATAGGGTGTGCAGCAAAACCCGGTTGTGGATCAAAACATCAACATAAAGTGAGGGCGAAAAAAGTTAGGCGAATGGCACCAAGCATGGGAGGATAATATGAAAATGTGAGGATTTAAAATTATTAATTTTAAATCCTCACATCAAAAGAAATAGTTTATTCTTTTATCAATTTGATGACCTTGATTTTTTCTGTTTCTACTATTGTTACATAATAGATTCCTTTATTCCAGTTACTGCAATTGATAGTATAATCAGGTGTTCCATTGTTCATTAATTTTACTCCATCATAATGTGCTATCTCTTGTCCTAAAATTGAATAAACAGCTATTTTTGCTATCACCTCTTTTTTTCCTTGATTATTAATTGAAAATTGATCGTTTGCCGGATTTGGGTAAACCGAAACATCCGACTCTAAAGCAAATGCCTGCTTAATACCTGTAAAGGTCATTGTCCATATACTATCTACCCATTGAGGATTGTCAATAAAAGGGTTACGATTGTTTTGAATTTGATAAACAGCATTGTTTCTGTCAGTCTCTTTATTACTTACGGGATCTTGCTGATTCCAGAGCAATAAAACATCCACTTGCCATGGTAAGATAACAGATTTATTTGTTGCTCCAGAAGTACTCCAGGAAGCATCTTCGCCTTGGTAACGCGTACTCATATAAAAATAGTTACGTGCCAGATCGCCCTTATATTCATCAATAGGTTCAAAAACAGTTTGACTGTATCCTGCATCGGCACATGGCCCAAGTTTACTGCCATTTTGAGAGGTCCAGGAAGGTGTTGTTACATCCCCGTAAGGATAATTATTGCGAATATTATTGACATAGCCATCGGTTGGATAAACATGAAACAGATCAGACGTTGGTCCAGTTTGCGAATTAAACCAGCTTTGGGGCCAGGTATGTTCTCGATTATAACAATCTGCTTCGCCATTGTAGGAACCACATTGATCTGAAGAAAATGTGAAAACATAAGGTGGTGTTCCTCCCGGTATATCGCTATACATGTCCCAAACTTTCCCATTCGATTTTTTATCTGTATTTTGAAAATGAGTCCATAAGCTACCGTAGCTCACCGTAGTATGGTTTTTAATAATATTATGTAAGGCTGTTTTTAATGAAGCTCCCGATAAGCCTTGTGCTGAATTATAATATCCTGACGGAATCTGAGCATTTAAGTTTAGGATTAAGAGGCAATAGATGCTGAATAGTGAAAGTAATTTGTTTTTCATAGGGTACAAAAGTAGGGATTTTTCTGCAACAAAAAACGGACGCATCTATTAGATACGTCCGTTTAAGGTATTCAATCTTCAGATAAAAGAATTATTTTTTTTGTTCTTCTTCTTTTACTTCTTCAAAATCAACATCAGTTACTTCACTGTCGGTAGCCGCTTTTGCATTGCCATCACCTTGTGGGTTGGCATTTGCATCAGGAGCACCTTGAGCATACATATCCTGAGAAGCGGCTTGCCATGCAGTATTTAATTTTTCCAAAGAAGAATCAATACCTGCAATATCACGTGAAGCGTGAGCTGCTTTTAATTCAGTAAATGCACTTTCGATCACTGATTTTTTTTCAGCCGGAATTTTATCTCCGTATTCTTTCAACTGTTTTTCGGTTTGAAAGATCATAGAATCAGCAGCATTCACTTTTTCGATTTCTTCTTTCGCCTTTTTGTCTGACTCAGCATTTGCTTCAGCATCAGCTTTCATACGTTTGATTTCTTCATCGCTTAAGCCTGATTTTGCTTCAATACGGATGTTATGAGATTTACCGGTAGCCTTATCTTTTGCAGATACATTTAATATACCATTCGCATCAATGTCGAATGTTACTTCAACCTGAGGCACACCTCTTGGTGCTGGTGGAATACCATCCAAATTAAATTCACCTAATTTGCGGTTGTCTTTTGCCATTGTACGTTCACCTTGATATACTACAATTTGAACAGATGGTTGACTATCGCTTGCTGTTGAGAATGTCTCTGATTTTTTTGTTGGGATAGTTGTGTTTGATTCAATAAGTTTGGTCATAACTCCACCCATTGTTTCGATACCCAATGAAAGTGGAGTTACATCTAAAAGAAGAAC
>JAIOQD010000340.1 GCA_021413595.1 Bacteroidota bacterium
CTTTTCAAGAAAATTGATATTATCATTACCCTCAGTAAAAAAATACGTGGCACGATGAATATCAAATGAATCTAAACCACCTGCATAAGCAAGACTTTCAAATGTTTTTTTGTTGGCAGCCCGCAAATTTATTCTGCGCACCAGATCAAAAACACTTTTGTAAGGCCCATTTGCTGAACGTTCTTCAACTATTGATACAACAGCTGCTTCGCCTACTCCTTTAACAGCACCCATTCCAAAACGTATCTGTCCGCTTTTATTTACCGCGAATTGGTATTGACTTTCATTCACATCAGGCCCAAGTACAGGAACTCCCATACGTTTGCACTCATCCATAAAAAAAGTGATCTTATCAATATTGCTCAAGTTGTGCGTAAGCACCGATGCCATGTATTCACCCGGATAATGTGCCTTTAAATAAGCAGTTTGGTAGGCTACAAACGCATAACAAGTTGAATGAGATTTGTTGAAAGCGTATTGTGCAAATTTTTCCCAATCGGTCCATATTTTCTCCAGCTTAGCAGCCGGCAAACCTTTAGCGGTAGCACCAGCAATAAACTGACCTTTCATTTTATCAAGTGTATATCGGTCTTTCTTCCCCATTGCTTTACGCAACACATCAGCATCACCTTTTGAAAAGCCCGCCAATTTTTGGGAAAGCAACATTACCTGTTCCTGATATACGGTAATACCATAAGTATCTGAAAGGAATTCTTCCATTTCAGGAACGTCATAGGTAATCGCTTCACGTCCATGCTTACGTGCAATGAAGTTAGGGATATATTCAATCGGCCCCGGACGATACAAGGCATTCATAGCGATCAGGTCGGCAAACTTATCCGGTTTTAAATTGATCAGATGTTTTTGCATTCCGGCACTTTCAAACTGAAATGTACCATTGGTATCACCTCGTTGATAAAGTTCAAATGTAGCAATATCATCCAAAGGAACATCGTCAATTATTATGTCTATTCCATGGTTTTCCTTAATCAGCTTTAACGCATCACGAATGATTGTAAGCGTTTTCAAGCCTAAGAAGTCCATCTTGATTACACCGGCATCTTCAATCACTCTTCCATCATACTGTGTAATGTATAATTCAGTTTCTTTGGAAGCAGCAATTGGAACTATTTCTGTAAGATCTTTTGGAGCAATGATGATCGCTGAAGCGTGAATACCAGTGCCTCTTACCGACCCCTCTAATATCAAAGCTTCTTTCAGCACCCTTGCCTGAAGATCATTACCTGCAAGTACTGCACGTAATTTTTTTACATCTTCCAGATCTTCTTTTGTTAAACCTTCTTTTTCTTCTAGGCTGGCATCACCTGTCATTGGTGCTTTTAATACACGTTTTAATTCAATACCGGGCTTATCAGGTACTAATTTTGCAAGCATATTCGAATCCTGCAAAGGCAGATCCAATACACGTGCAACGTCCTTAATACTCATTTTGGCAGCCATTGTACCATACGTTACAATTTGTGCTACCTGGTTTTTTCCATATTTTTCAACTACATAATCAATTACTTTCTGACGGCCCTGATCGTCAAAATCCGTATCAATATCGGGCATTGACTTACGATCAGGATTTAAAAAACGCTCAAAAAGTAAATTATATTTAATAGGATCTATATTGGTAATCCCAATGCAATATGCAACGGCCGAACCCGCAGCAGAACCACGTCCCGGTCCTATAAATACACCAATGTCTTTTCCATGGTTAATAAAATCGGCTACAATTAAAAAGTAACCTGCAAAGCCCATTATTTTGATGGTATTCAATTCAAAGTTGAGGCGTTCCTCTACTTCCGGACTAATATCTATGTAGCGTTTTTTTGCTCCGGTGAATGTTAAATGATGGAGATAATCATCCTGCGTTAAAAAGGTGGTTGGTATTTGAAAATTCGGCAACATGATATCCTGCTTGAGTTTTAGCGGTACTATCTTGTCAACAATTTCATTTGTATTATCAATTGCCTGAGGTAAGTCGCTGAACAATTGAGTCATTTCAGCGGTGGTTTTAAAATAGAATTGATCGTTGTAAAAAGCAAATCGTTTACCTTTAGAAGATGTGGAATCATCATCACCAAAGTCCTTCATACTAGGTGTACTTTGCTTTTCGCCTGTATTCAAGCACAGTAAAATATCATGTGCATTTGAGTCAGCCTGATCAACATAATGAGAATCGTTAGATGCAATTATTTTTACATTGTGCTTTTGTGCAAACTTCAATAACACTTCATTTACTTTATTTTGTTCGGGGATATCATGCCGTTGCAATTCAATATAATAATCTTCACCAAAAATATCCAGCCACCATTTAAATTCTTTTTCACCTTCATCTTCGCCCTTCTTTAAAATAGCTTGCGGCACCGATGCGCCCAAACAGCAGGTTGTTGCAATTAAACCTTTATGGTATTGCAAAACCAATTCTTTATCAATACGTGGGTATTTTCCATACAAACCTTCCATATACCCCAAGCTGCAAAGCTTTACAAGGTTCTTGTAACCTTCTGCATCTTTAGCTAATAACAACTGGTGGTAACGTTTATCTTTATCATCCTTTGTAAATTGGCGCTTGTGGCGGTTATCCACCACATAAAATTCACAACCTACAATCGGTTTTATTTTATTCGGATTGTCAGGAGTATTATGTTTAGCGGCTTCTGCCACAAATTTGAATACACCAAACATATTACCATGATCGGTAATGGCAAGTGCGCGCATATTATCATTTACTGCCTTTTTATATAGTGATGAAATATCAGCAGCACCATCCAATAATGAGAATTGTGTATGTACGTGTAAGTGGGAAAAATTCATTGTTTGAGTTACGGATATGAGTAAACTGTTTTACGAATTGTGTCAATTAAATTGCCATTTTTTTCTGTTAAATTTTATGTTCATCGAAAAATAAATTTCAATTTTATTTGAGTGTTCCCTTTCTTAAGAAGTAAAGGACGGGCTTTTCGCTATAATCTTCTCCGATGAAAAATCGTAAAAGGATTTTCGCGGAATTTATTCTTCAGAGAAGAATGTATCCTGAGCTTTTGTCGAAGGAATCCCTAACGCAAATAATAAAATCAAAAAGTTTAATAATTAATTTTGATTTTAATTCGTGAAATTCGTGGCTTAAATTATTTCTGATTTTATCAGAATTGTAAATTTACCGAATTAATGGCTTTGATTTTTAGATGTTGAAAAGATATTAAAAAGAAAACGATTTTTTTCTTTTTGTGGTATGCCAAAAGCCTTGGTGAAAGGGAGTTTATCTGAAATGTTAAAAAAAAGCAAAATTTCGATTAGAATATCCATAAGAGGTAAAAAAAACTCCAACACCTTCCATAAGAAAAAAGCCTTCCTGAATTTTCGGGAAGGCTTTTTTAACAATTTTCTTTATTAATTTTATATTGGATAAGCTGAAAGTATTACTTCCAGGAAGCGGTATCTTTACGTTCCATCGGGCGGAAACTTAATACAGGAATTTCACTTTCACTGATGATTTGTTGTGCAACTGTTCCAATAAAAAGTTCTTTCAAACTCAATTCGGCTTTCGTCATAATTAAAATAAGATCAGCTTCTACTTCACGACCATAATCCTGAACCATTTTAGGAATATCTTTTCCACGTAAGGTTTTAATGGTACAGCGAATTCCTTGATCTTTTATGAATTTCCAAACTTGATTTGAATAAGAAATCAACTTGTTTTCAGCATCTTCATCAGTTTGAGTTAAAATGGAGATTACACGAATATCTGCTTTAAATAGTTTTGCTAATTCAATGGCTTTAGAAACTTTTTCGCGGGTTTCTTTGGATAAGTCAACAGGTAATAGAATCGTTTTACAACCATCTCTGTGAACCTTACCACGTATTGTAATTATCGGGTGTTTGGACTCACGCACCATTTTAAAGGCATTTTTACTAAGCACATGACTTAATGAAAGTTTTGATGTGATACCAATCATTACAAATAAAGGGTTTAAAACATCTGCAACTTTATTTATTTCTTCATAAACATTGCCATGGCGAATCATTGTTTCAACCGGTTGCCCTGATTTTTCCATTGCAACTTTAGCCAATTCATCTAACTTTTTTTTGGTAGCAGGAGATTTGTCTTCTTCAACGCTAAGAAGCACAATTCTGGAATTTGTAAAGCGCGCCAGATTATACGTTTGGCTAAGCGCAATCATTGTTTGTTCAGTCGAATCAATGGGTACTAAAATGGAAGTTTTTGGTTGTTTTGACATACTAAATCCTTGTTTTTTTTACAAAAGTAAGAATAAATTTTGAATTTTAACATTTAGCAATACAAATATGTAATTCATCTGTCAATTTAAAGTGTTAGTGCCAGATTCTCATATTCGCATTTTTTTACTTCTAATCTTATCTCAATCTTATCTCAAGTAGAGTCGAATTTTGAATAAAAGGTTGCATAATTCAAGAAGAAACTAAAATAAGTAAGATAAATTGTATTGTCGATAAATTATTTTCTTAACTTCGCAACCCCGAATCAAAAAATGGGAAATAAATTATTAACCTTTAAATAACAAAAAAATGCCAGTAAAAATTAGATTACAGCGCCATGGAAAAAAAGCAAGCGCTTTTTACCACATTGTAATTGCGGATGGTCGTGCACCTCGAGACGGAAAGTTTATTGAGAAAATTGGCACCTACAACCCAACTACAAATCCAGCAACCATTGTTTTGGATAATGACAAAGCTTTGTCATGGTTACAAAACGGAGCACAACCAACAGATACTTGTCGTGCTATCCTTTCATACAAAGGAGTAATGTACAGAAATCACTTGAAAGGTGGTATCGCAAAAGGTGCTTTAACTCAAGAGCAAGCAGATGCTAAATTTGCAAAATGGGAAACTGAAAAAGAAGGTAAAATTTCAGGGAAAATAACAAAATTAGATAGTGCTAAAAAAGACGCATACAAAAACCGTATGTCTGCTGAAGTTGCTGCTAAGGAAGCTACAGCTGCTAAAGTTATTGCTAAAAATACACCACCGGCTGTTGAGGCTGTTGTTGAAAATTCTGAACCGGAAACTCCTCAAGCAGAAGCATAATTTTAATAATACATTTGCATTAAGTTAGGCAGCCAGCTATATGTTGGCTGCCTATTTTTTTATAAAAATTTAGAGCCTGTTTAAAATTTAACTACATATTTTGTTATTGATCTATTTCTCATGTCTAATTTCTGTTGAAACTACTTCCGGCTGTGTCATCCCGAACTTTTTGTGACCTGTTCTTCGCAGTAGAAGGGATCTTCTTCTTATGAACGATATTGCTAAAACCACGAACAAGATCCCTCTTGGCGAAAAAGCCAATTCTTTCTTCAGAGAAGAACAGGTCAGAGAAGAACATTGTCTGTAAATATGGTTTTCATTCACAATTTAAAGATTATTTAGAAATTAAAGGTAATGATAGAAT
>JAIOQD010000341.1 GCA_021413595.1 Bacteroidota bacterium
TCCCAACTGGAAAGCTCTTTGATGAGATAGGATTTAATGCAATAGAAGATGAGTTATTAAGATAAATTAGAGCTTACAGGTTTTCAAAACCTGTAAGCTCTAGCTGCTCAGGACTAAAAGATATTGAGAAATGGTATTATACCAAACCGCTAAGGCATCATGAAAAAATGTTATTTCGAGCCTATATTGAAATAAGTTCAGCATGACAGCGATTTTATATCATTACCTACTATATTATATTCCAATACGGTAATGGCTAAGAAACCTAAACGGTTTTGAACCTGTTAGGTTTAAGGGCATTTTTTTGATTCGGGACTATCCAAAAACTTTTTCGCATTTAAATTTGCCGGATCTAAATCCTGCACCTTTTTAAATTGAATTTTTGCGGCACAAAAGTCTTTCATATTTAAAAGATACACGCCCATATATGTATTCGCTTCAATCAGATCTTTCTTATTCTCTTCCGGTTTTGCTTTAGTAAGGTACTGCTCATAAAAAGGTTTTGCCAACCAATTTTTATTTTGAAGATCTTGCTGAACATTCACTTTCGCTTTCCACAAATATCCTAAAGCCAAATCAGGCTGTAACCTTATCATTTGAGAAGTTGCGGAATCCGCTTTTACAAAATCTTTAGAGAAATAATAAGCACGGACCAAACCGAAATAATCATTTATGGTTGCTATATTTGCTGCAATTTTTTTATCAAAAAAAGTGATCGCTTCCGGATACTTCCTCATTTTCATGTAGATTGCTGCAATATCACCATTCAATTCAATTTTATCAGGTTGTAATTCCATTGCTTTTGTAAAACTGAGCAAAGCCAATGAATCTTGACCATTTTTGGACAATAATTTTGCTTTGTATTCATGATCCTGAGGTATAATTTTTGACTCATCATTTACTTTTGCAAAAAATGAATTGCTGCTTGCTAAACCTGCTTTATAATCCGGTGGTATTGCATCATAAAAAGAATAGGAAAGGTAACGGTATAAGTAAACATTGTTAGAATCACATTTTAATGCTTCTTTGGCCGCTTCAATGGATTCGGTATAATGTTTTGCCTCCAACAAAAAGCCTGCATAACGGGCACGTGCGCCACAATCATTATTTATTTCTAAAAAGCGTTTGTATTTTGCTACAGCATTATTATACTGCCCTGCTCTAAAATAAATCTCAGCCATTTCGCGGTAAGCAGGAGCAAAAGAAGAATCGATCAAACTTGCTTTCTTGTATGATTCTAAGGCAGCAGTGTAATTTTTTGAACGGTTCCAAAGTTTTCCTATCCTTAGAATAGCAGTTACCGATTTCGGGTCTAGCTTGGCAGCTTCTTCATAAAATGAGATGGCTTTAGAGCCATCATTACTTTGCTCCAATGCAGCATCCCCTTTTAAAAGAAATATCTCCGGATTTTTAGGTTCCAATTTTTGAGCCAGATCAAGTAATTTATTAGCTTCTGCAAAATCTTTTGTTTCTTCACTAATGTATGTTTCGGCAATCTTAATTAAGGTAGTTGCATTTTTCCCGGCAGCTAATGTTGTTGCCTTGTAAAAATTAGCTTTCGCCTCCGTTGATTTCCCCTGATGCCAATCCACTTTTCCCAAGCCCACATAAGGGAGAGGGTGTGTAGCATTTACATCAGCGCCCTTTTGAAAGATAGTTTTTGCCATCTCTATATTTCCATCTTTAAAAAAGTTTTCACCGTAATAAAAATAAATTTCACCATTACTTGCCTGAGATGAAAGTAGGTTTTTAAATGAAGCATCAGCTCTTTCAAACTGTTCATTTGTAGTTTGTTTTATCGCATCAGTTAATGTTTGTGCCGACAAAGAAGTAACTGCAATAAAGGAGGAAATAAAAAAGTATTTAGCAATTTTCATAAATATGTTTCTAATTTTAATTTAATTTTAATTGGCTTTACGAATGATGAAACGTCACGAATTTACGAATCTATCATTAAAAAGTAGCAATTATGGGTTCGAAAATTCGATTTTTTATTTGTTATTGGTAAGCCTGTAGTTTATTTTGTATTAATTTCTATAAGTCTTACCGGAGCAATTGCTGGTATTAATCCTGCCTTCAAAATCATTATCTGCCCTTTTTCACCAGCCACGAAGGATACAAATCCCATACCAAGACCTGCACGTGTTTGTCTGTTGATCATATAAACACTTCTTGTAAAAGGGTAATCCTTTGTTTTTATGTAGGCTTGGTAAGGCTTTACAGCCACTGAAGTACTATTTTTTGCGAGGGAAAGAAC
>JAIOQD010000342.1 GCA_021413595.1 Bacteroidota bacterium
AAAAACTTAATAGTAATTGTAGGGCCTACAGCGGTAGGTAAAACCGCTATGAGTATTGCTGTTGCTAAAGTCTTTGATTGTCCGGTTGTTTCAGCCGATTCACGTCAGTTTTTTAAAGAAATGAATATTGGTACCGCTAAACCAACTGAGGCTGAAATTCAAGGAGTCACCCATTATTTTATTAATTCACATAGCATTAACGATGATTTTAATGTTGGAAAATATGAAACAGAGGCGATTGCATTATTAGAAGAATTATTTCAAACCAATGAAAAAGTAATTTTAGTTGGAGGCTCAGGATTATATATTGATGCGGTATGCAAAGGATTTGATGAATTACCGGAAGCAGATGATGAAATAAGAAATAAAATAAATATACTACTAAAAACAGATGGAATCGAAGGTTTGCAAAAACTTTTAAAGGAACTCGACATTAACTATTATAATAAGGTAGATCTACAAAATCCACAACGCTTAAGCCGGGCACTTGAAGTATGTTTAACAACAGGAAGGCCTTATTCAGAGCTTCGTAAGGGGGAAATAAAAAAACGAAATTTCAATATTATTAAAGTTGGAATTAACACTTCACGTGAATTGCTTTATGATCGAATAAATAAAAGAGTAGATGAAATGATGAAGGATGGTTTACTGAATGAAGTAAAATCATTACAAGCCTTCAAACATTTAAATGCACTGCAAACAGTAGGTTACAAGGAGCTCTTCGATCATTTAAAAAACAATTTAGAATTAAATTCTGCCATAGAATTAATAAAACAAAACACCCGAAGGTTCGCAAAACGCCAATTGACTTGGTTTCATAGAGATGAAGGAATAAAATGGTTTGAACCCAATCAATCCGAAGAAATTATAATGTATATAAATTCGGTCCAGAAGTAACACAAAACAATTAAGATCTGGGATGAAACTGAATAATCGCCTGGCGCAGGTAATCCCTGTCGAGATGAGTATATATCTCCGTAGTAGTAATGGATTCGTGACCAAGCATCTCTTGTACAGCTCGTAAATCGGCTCCTCCCTCAATTAAATGTGTAGCAAATGAATGCCGAAATGTATGCGGACTAATATGCTTTTTCAATCCTATTTTATAAGCCAGTTCTTTAATAATAATAAATACCATTACACGGGAAAGCTTCGCTCCTCGCCTGTTTAGAAATAAAAAATCTTCATTATCTTTTTTAGGAACATAATGGCAGCGCACTTCGTTTTTATAAATAGTAATTTGTTTAAGGGCTTCAGTCCCAATAGGCACTAACCGTTCCTTGTCACCTTTACCGGTTACTTTTATAAAACCATCATTCAAATACAAATTAGACATTTTTAAATCTACCAGCTCACTTACCCGCAACCCGCAACTGTAAAGTGTTTCAAGCATAGCCTTATTTCGTTGTCCCTCCGGTTTACTCAAATCTATGGCCTCAATAATCTTATTTATATCGTCAAAACTCAATGTGTCGGGCAATTTACGACCAAGCTTAGGGGCTTCGAGTAATCCTGTAGGATCATTACTCAACACATTTTCTAATAATAAGTACTTGTAAAATCCTTTTATTCCGCTTATCACCCTCGCCTGTGTTCCGGCACTCATACCTAATTCATTGATCCATTTCAAAAACTCCTGCAAATGCTTTAACTCTATATCTTTAGGGCTAATATCATATTTTTTAAATTCAAGGAACTGGTACAATTTTTCAACATCATGTAAGTATGCATCAATGGAATTTTTCGACAATGATTTCTCCAAAGCCAAAAACGATTTAAACCCTTGTATGTATATTTCCCAGTTCATTTTCTATTACGAATTTACAAATACATATTTTGGGTATCTTTACATTTGAAAAAATTAGCTAACAAACAAATGTTACTTAAATAATAAAAAAACAATCAGCTAGTTGTACTTTATTGATTTCAGTGCATTTTCAGTCAAAAATAAATATGAAACTACTTATTATAAACGGCCCCAACCTTAATTTATTAGGTACACGAGAAACAACTGTTTATGGCGATCAAACTTTTGAGGAGTATTATAACATATTGAAAAACAGATTCAAAAATATTGAATTAACCTATTACCAAAGTAATGTAGAAGGGGAATTGATCAATAAATTGCATGAATTTGGTTTTACCTATGATGGAATTATTTTTAATGCCGGTGGTTATACACATACTTCAGTGGCTTTGCGGGATGCTATTGCAACTATAAAGTCACCTGTTATTGAAGTACATATTTCAAATGTTTATGCCCGTGAAGATTTCCGTCATACCTCAATAATTGCCCCTAAATGCAAGGGCTCTATTACCGGCTTTGGAATGGATTCGTACCGGTTGGCAATAGAGAGTTTTTTGTAGAATTGGCCTACTGAACGCTGTATGATATTAATCTCGGTGTTTGATGGGAACGCAGATTTGGCAGATTTTTATGATTAATATGATGCTCCAAATTTCCAATTGTATGCCGCGTTAGGGATTGCCGCGTAAATCCTTTTTGTTCTTCACAAAAAGATTGAAGCGGAAAGCCCGCCCCTTTCTTTTCAGAAAGGGGAACGCCCAAGAGTATTAAATCAGCATACCCTTTATATCCAGTACTGTATATTTAACTAATAAAAAGTCTATTTTAAAATATATCTTTGTAAATTGACAAATCTAAAACCAATATCTAATACCTAAACCCGATTATTACCGGGAAGAAATAATAAAAATGGCAGAAAAAGAAGTAAAATATAACGAAGACAGTATCCGTACTCTGGAATGGAATGAGCATATCCGTTTGCGACCCGGAATGTATATTGGTAAGTTGGGCGATGGTTCCTCCCCTGATGATGGTATTTATATCCTGCTCAAAGAAACCATCGATAATTGTATTGATGAATTTGTAATGGGTAATGGACGAAATATCGACATTACTGTTAAAGATAAAACAGTACGTGTAAGAGATTACGGGCGAGGTATCCCATTAGGGAAAGTGGTTGATGTGGTATCTAAAATAAATACAGGTGCCAAGTACGATTCGGAAGCATTTAAAAAATCTGTTGGATTAAATGGTGTTGGTACTAAGGCTGTAAATGCATTGTCCAGTTACTTTAAGATACAATCGTATCGTGAGGAGCAAACAAAAGAAGCTGTATTTTCGGGAGGAAATCTAACAAAAGAAGAAAAAATTGTTGCTTCTGATGCCCGCAAAGGAACGCTTGTAACCTTTATTCCTGATGAAAAGATATTTGGAAACTATCATTTTATCAATGAGTATGTTGAGAAAATGCTTTGGAATTATGCTTACCTGAATAGAGGTTTAACAATCAATTACAACGGACAAAAATTTCATTCAGAAAATGGTTTGTTGGATCTTTTGCAACAAAACATTTCCGGTTCTATTCTGTACCCTATCATTCATTTAAATGGGTATGATATTGAAGTAGCTTTAACACATAGCAATCAGCAATATGGCGAAGAATATTATTCATTTGTAAATGGGCAACACACCACTCAGGGCGGAACACATCAAGGTGCATTTCGTGAGGCTGTGGTAAAAACAATTCGTGAATTTTTCAAGAAAGATTTTGAAGCCGTTGATGTAAGGACTTCAATTATTGCTGCGATAAGCATTAAGGTTCAGGAACCAATTTTTGAATCTCAAACAAAAACGAAATTAGGTTCTCAGGAAATAAGTCCAAAAGGGCCATCTGTAAAGGCTTTTGTAGGTGATTTCTTAAAAACAGAGTTAAATAATTTCCTTCATAAAAATACCGAAACAGCACAAGCTATCCTTGGGAAAATCATTCAGAATGAGCGTGAGCGTAAGGATCTGCAAGGCATTCAAAAACTGGCGCGCGACAGGGCAAAAAAATCAAATCTGCACAATAAAAAATTGCGTGATTGCCGAATTCATAAAACATCAAATGATGAACGTAAATTAGATACTACTTTATTTATTTGTGAGGGAGATTCGGCAAGTGGTTCTATCACGAAGACCCGTGATGTGAATACACAAGCGGTATTTAGTTTGAAAGGGAAACCATTAAATGCTTTCGGTCTTACAAAAAAAATTGTTTATGAAAATGAAGAGTTTAATCTTTTGCAGGCTGCATTAAATATTGAGGATGGAATAGAAAATTTACGTTATAACAATATAGTAGTTGCTACTGATGCCGATGTGGATGGTATGCACATACGGTTATTGTTAATGACTTTTTTCCTGCAATTTTTTCCTGATCTGGTAAAAAATGGACATGTTTATATTTTACAAACACCACTTTTTAGAGTTCGTAATAAAAAAGAAACAATCTATTGCTACAGTGAATTAGAACGTAGAGCCGCAATTTCAAAATTAGGATCAAAACCTGAGATCACCCGATTTAAAGGCTTAGGTGAAATTTCACCGGATGAATTTAAATTGTTTATTGGAAAAGATATCCGTAAAGACCCTGTTATTATTGGCAAAGACAGAACCATCTTGGATATGTTGAGCTATTATATGGGAAAAAACACACAGGAACGTCAGGATTTTATTATTGAGAATTTGGTAGTGGAGAAGGATTTGGTGGAACAAAATTAAAGGTTACTAATAACGAATCGATACGAATTTACGAATCTGGGTGTGATTATACGCAGATTTTTATGATTGTTAAGATAAAAAATGATTGTTTCAAAGCTGATGATAAATAATGATTTATTGTTGAATTAAATCAGCCCAAAGAAATATAAGTCTAAAAAAATATAATGAGCAACGAAGAAAACACAAACGAAGAATTGACTGGTGATGGAAATGATTTACACAATGTAATTCATGTTTCAGGGATGTATCAAAATTGGTTTTTGGATTACGCATCGTATGTAATCCTAGAACGCGCGGTACCTTATGTAGAAGATGGTTTAAAGCCTGTACAACGCAGGATCTTACATTCAATGAATGACCTTGATGATGGACGTTACAATAAAGTGGCGAATATCATAGGGCACACCATGAAATATCACCCTCACGGGGATATGTCTATTGGTGATGCTTTGGTGGCTTTGGGACAAAAAGATCTTTTGATCGATACACAAGGTAACTGGGGAAATGTTTTGACTGGGGATAGAGCTGCGGCTCCTCGTTATATTGAAGCCAGACTTTCTAAATTTGCACAGGAAGTGGTTTTTAATCCAAAAACTACTGTTTGGCTAACAAGTTATGATGGCCGTAATAAAGAACCAGAAACATTGCCTGTAAAATTCCCCTTGCTATTGGCGCAAGGTGTTGAAGGTATTGCTGTTGGTTTGGCCTGTAAAATGTTACCTCATAATTTTAATGAATTATGTGATGCCTCAGTAGCTGTTTTACGTGGTAAAAAAACGGATATCATGCCTGATTTTGCTACTGCTGGTATGGCAGATTTCTCTAATTACAATGATGGTTTGCGTGGAGGGAAAATTCGTGTTCGTGCAAAAATTTCTCAGCTTGATAAAAAAACATTGGTAATTAATGAAATTCCTTTTGGAACCACTACAGGTTCTTTGATCGATACCATTGTTTCAGCGAACGACAAAGGCAAAATCAAGATACGTAAAGTAGAAGATAATACTGCCGAAAATGTAGAGATCGTTATTCATTTAGTTCCCGGGATTTCCCCTGATAAAACCATAGATGCACTCTATGCATTTACCGATTGTGAACTTTCCATATCACCAAATGCTTGTATCATAGAAGCTGACAAACCACGTTTTGTTGGTGTAAATGAAATGCTTAAAATTTCAACACACAATACACTTGAATTATTAAGAAAAGAATTGGAGATTGAAAAAGCAGAATTGCAGGAAGCCTTTATGTTTGCTTCTCTCGAGAAGATCTTCATTAAGGATGAAATGTATATCGATTTCAAAAATTATTCCGACAAACCTGCTTTGTTTACTTATT
>JAIOQD010000030.1 GCA_021413595.1 Bacteroidota bacterium
GGCACCGCATGGCTGGATACCGGAACATTTGCTTCTCTTATGCAGGCAGGTCAGTTTGTTCAGGTGATTGAAGAACGTCAGGGATTGCGTATTGGATGTATTGAAGAAGTTGCCTATCGTATGAATTATATCAATAAAGAAGAATTGAAAAAACTCGCAGCACCATTAATGAAAAGCGGTTATGGCGATTATTTGATGAAACTTGCGGAACATTAATTTAACAATTTAGCAGTAAGCAATTAGGCGGTTTGCAATTTACTAAATGTACCAATGATCAATGAATCAATGACCAATGAACCAATCGCAGCATATCAACAACAAATTGAACTTGCTTTAAAAAATAAAAAATACGGCTCAAATCCCAAAGAACTATACGAACCTATTGAATACATGATGTCGTTGGGTGGTAAGCGCCTGCGCCCGGTATTGGTTTTTATTGGATGTGAATTTTTTGGTGGTGATACCTCTAAAGCTTTGCACCCGGCCTTGGCCATTGAGTTGTTTCACAATTTCACATTAGTACATGATGATATCATGGATAAGGCGCCTTTACGAAGAAATCAGAGCACTGTTCATACAAAATGGAATGATAATATTGCTATTTTAAGTGGAGATACTATGCTCGTAAAAGCATATCAGGAGTTGTGTAAGTCGCCTTCGGTGGAACTTCCAAAGCTATTGGAGTTGTTTAGCGAAACGGCTGTTAAGGTTTGTGAAGGTCAGCAATTGGATATGAACTATGAAAAACTTTACAAGGTTTCGATAGCACAATACCTAAAAATGATTGAGTTAAAAACTGCTGTTTTGCTAGGAGGAAGCCTTAAAATGGGGGCATTGATAGCTGGTGCAGATGAAAAAAGCGCACAAAATTGTTACGATTTTGGCAAACACATCGGAATTGCATTTCAATTGCAAGACGATGTTTTGGATGTATATGCTGATGCCGAAAAGTTTGGAAAACAAAAAGGAGGAGACATTGTAGCTAATAAAAAAACATATTTGCTTTTGAAAGCCCTGGAAATGGTAGAAAGCAATCGCTACCTGAAAGAGGAGCTGCATCAATGGATAAATGCTCCCAGTTTTGATGCTAAAGAAAAAGTAGAAGCAATTACCGCTATTTATAATTTTTTAAATATACCTGAACTTGCCCGAACTGAAATGAAGAAGCATTATGATATGGCCTTAACATACCTTCATGAAATTTCTGTGGATGAAATTAAAAAACAGGAACTGATCACATTTGCAGACAGTTTGATGGTGAGAGAAGTGTGAATATCCCACGAACTATAAACCTAAAAAAACGAATTACGAATTTTTGTTATTCGTAATTCGTTTTAAATTCACAGTGTGTGTTAATTCACTTTTGCAACCAGGTTTGCTAGACCTGAATAGCCAGTTAATTCTGCTTTTATAGAACCAACCAATACATTACACTGACCAAGAATCGGAATGTGATTTTTGTCATCACTAATCCAAACATTCAAATCTTCCTCGTTTTTAAATACACGCCCCTTTTGAATAATTGGGCGAAATTTTAAACATTTGAAAGTTCCCAGATCAGTTGTTATTGTTTCACGGGCTATGAATTTGATCTTTACAGGAAATATTTCTTTATCCACAAAGGCATTAATAGAATAGATGTCCCCGGGTTTAGCACCTGAAAGATCCATTGTACGTGCGTGATAGAAAGCAGAAAGCATATCCTGCATATTCGGTTCACTGTCATAAATCTGACCTTCGCCTACATTAACCTTTTCGCTGTAATGATTAAAAATATAATCCTGACTACAGCTATAAGTACCTTCTTGTATCCTTCTAACAAATAACCAAGGAACAATTGCTTGCTCATCAATATATGTTTCATAACGATCACGTACTTTAAAGAACCAATCAAATGCCCCCTGCGATTTCCCCAAACCTACAATATGGAAAGTTTTACGACCTCCCAGATCTTTTGATTCTTCGGTTACTGCAAGTGTTGCAATTCCTGCATCAATAATACCATAATGCATACGAAAAGTCAACATCTCACCTCGCTTAAAAGCTTCATTCTTTATAAATGGCAACTCTTTAACAGATCCTTCATTTTCTATTTGTGGCAATTCTTTTTCGTTTCTAAATGATAGGAACGCTAAAACGACTATCACTGAAACTGTCAATATTGAAATATATTTTTTCATGTTTTTTTATTTAGTCATGATTAATACTCAAACGCTATGCCATTCTTTTAATTGTTCTTAAAGCCCTCTTTAATTCACCTTTTAACTAATTATACGTAAATTATGAAGGAAGGTTTTATTTTTAATTTCTTTTTAGATATTTCGGAGTTGGAAATGTGTTTTGCGATTCGGCTTAATTTGTTGATATATAGCGCTTTTGCGGTGTTTTTTGAACAAAAAAGGTTATTTTATTCTGAGTTTAGTTTTAAAGGTTTATTCAATTGAATAAAAAATCAATGCATTTTCTTGTGTAATTTTTTTTTGTCTTTTTTAACTTCAATTTTATTAAGCCTTTCCTTTAATGTATCAATCAAATCTTTTTCCTTTTTATTTGTTCCGTAATATGCTTGTGCTAACTCTTTAACAACACGTAAACTGATCTTTTTCATTCTTTCGTCAAAGGCGGTATGGTGGTCTTCTACAAAGTCAATAAAAGAGTTAAATGCATCTGCGGAATCACCAATTGATTCATCCATGAACTCAAATTCCATTTCGGTATAAAATGCAACATCAGTATTAAATTGGTCTGTATGTCTTTCGGAAGGCACCAATTCATTTTTTACAATATCGTATAGTGCTTTTTTCTCTTTTTGAGTGATCACATGATCAATGTCTGCAACTGCATAGAGCAGCTTTCCAAGTTCGGAATAAAAATCTTTATATTTCATGATACATTTCTTAAATTATAATTCTTTACTAATTCAATAACCGTTTTTAGTTTAATAAATTCAATTTTTAATTTTGAACGGATTAAGCTAATCGATATACAATAGTACATTCAAGGGTTTATTTTTAAAATTAAATTTATCACCTTATTGTGTGATTCGTATCACGATGCTTAAGACGTAAAGCAAAATTCCATCGATTTATTTTCTATTGTTTGTTTTGAATTCAAATTTTCAAAGTATCTAAATTTAAAAGACAATATATTTTATTAAAATATCAAATTTTTTTTAGACAAAAAATAAGCGAAACTCGCCTACAAAATGATGCGAAGTAACATATCAATTAAACGTGATGGTACTAAATAAAATCATAAAATATAATTAAAATCCTTTGTAGTTTAAAAATAAAATACTATCATTGAGTAATTACAAAAAGCAAAATTTACATAAACACCCTTAATTATTTTTTAACGTTAAGAGAACGCTAAAAAACCTTAAAAATCAATCTATATGAAAAAGGTACTTTTTTTATTTACCATCACTTTGTTTTTTGGAAGTTGTGCTGCTATATTTTTGCCTAAAAAGCAAAAAGTAACCATTACAACCAGCAATAAAAACGCAAAAATTTTTCTTGACAAGGAAGAAATTGGGGGTGGCAAATCCGTTACTACAAAAATTAAAAAAGAAGGAACACATCAAATAGTGGTTCAAACTCCGGGATATAAGGACACTTATGTTTGTTTGATCCCAACACACAGACCTCCTGCTTACTGGCCATTACAGGTCTTGAATATTGCTTTGGGACCTTATGCATATACTGCTATTTTTTTAGATTCTAGGATACCTAAAAACATGTCTTATGAAAAAGTAACAGATATCCCTATAGTTGATAAAATCATTAACAGGGGTAAGGTGGATAAGTTCATAGAAATATCAAATATCAAATTAGATATTAAGGATAAAAACAAAGATATCACAGTTATAAATGTTGAATGGAAGCCGGATATGGAAGCATCTATCAAGGAAGCTGAAGTGAAATACAAAGCGAAGGTTGCGAAAGCTGAAATGAAAGAATTTAAAAAGAATGACAGAAAACATAAAGGTGCAACATTAAAAGAAGATAATGAAATTAAGGCCGAGGATATCGTATTCAGTGAAAATGTTTACAAAACACTTAAAAAGAGCGGATTTATTGATACTATAAATAAAATATTTTCAGACAACAATAATACATTAGTGCTTGAAGGTGCAGTAAAAAAAGTAAGATATTATAATGTAGTTGGAAAAAAACGTGTAGCTGCTTACCAAAAGGTGAAGTTGGATTTGGTTTGGTATGTAAAAAACACCTATAACGAAATACTAGATTCTATTCAAAAATGTTTGCCGATGCTATCGATATTTCTTATTTGAATCTTCACAAAAATGCTGTTTTAACCAAATATTTAAAACAGGATAATAATTTTACTATCACAGATCCTGTTTTATCATTGATCGCTCCTAATAATTCAATAATGGAAAAATCTGATGCAGTGCTTGCATCCGTTATTGTAAAAACCCCTCAAGGGCATGGAAGTGGTTTTGCCATCACTCAGGATGGTTACATCATCACCAATTATCACGTAATATCCGGTAGGCTCAACAATAAACTTAGCACTGTCAAGATCATCACTTCCAGCGGTGAGGAATTAGAAGGGAAAATAGTCAGATATAACAAATACAGAGATTTGGCACTTATAAAAGTTGACAAAACATTTGAGAAAGCATTTAAGGTAAATAATGTAAAATCCTTTAAGAGCCTTCAGGATGTATATACTATCGGTGCGCCTAAATCTATTGAATTAGGACAATCGATTTCTTCAGGAATGATCTCAAATGAACGCAAGAACAATAACAACAATTTACTACAGTTAGGTATGTCGGTGAACGCTGGAAATAGCGGTGGCCCTCTGTTTGATAACGCAGGCACTTTACATGGGGTGATTGTATCCAAACTTGTAGGTCAAAATACCGAAGGTGTGTCATTTGCGATTCCTGGGTATATGATCTCTGATTATTTAAATATCGGCTACAATTAATTCAAAAAAGCCTCCCAATAAAAATTCAACTATTTTGTTTTATTAATACAACAAAAAAGGCCCCTTCATCAGGGGCCTTAAGGAATCTTTATGTCCCTTCGTCAGTATTGTCTGCTTCAGGTTCTATGGGTATATTCTCAGCTGTAAACAGCACCCCAAAAATGATTCGATCACCTAAATAGTTTAAAATACTATACCTGGCCTTTTTTCTTCTTTATGAG
>JAIOQD010000343.1 GCA_021413595.1 Bacteroidota bacterium
CAACCATTTGCATCAAATATTGTAACCGTATATGTTCCTATAGTGAGGTTGAAAAGGGTTTGTGCATTGTAATTTCCAGGCATCCAATTATAATCATATGGAGCCGTTCCTCCAAATGCTGTAGCAGAAACAGAACCGTCTGCTCCTCCAAAACAAGAAACAGGTGTGTAGGATAATGAGTCAGAAACAAACGTAGTTGGTCCAACTATGATAAAAGGTGTTGTTTGAACACAACTATTTGTATCCGTAACCTGAATGCTATAAGTGTCAGCTGAAAGATTTGTTAAACTTGTTCCCGTTGTTCCGCTAGGCAGCCACAGATAGGCATATCCCGGTGTGCCACCTGCTGCAATCGCAGATACATTACCATCACTTCCTCCATAGCAGCTTAAAGGGCTTGTAGTAATACTAATATAAATGGGTGTAGGTTCTGTAATTTCCGGGCTTATAACTGGAACTGATTGACATAAATTAGTATCAGTTACGGTTAGAGTATAGGTGCCGATAGATAAACCAGTTGCAATAGAATCGGTACCTCCCAATGGCAGCCATGAATATGTAAAAGGGCCTGAAGTTCCTGAAACGTTGGTGGATGCGGTACCATCGGTTCCTCCGGTACAACTTACATTGCTAGTTGAATAAATTGTTGCTAAAGGAATAGGATTATCATTAACAGTTATTTCCTTTGTAACAATACATGAGTTACTATCGGTAACCGAAACTGTATATGATCCAGAAAGTAAAGCTGAAGCGATTGAATTGGTTCCTCCCGAAGGTGTCCATTGATAAAGATAGGAACCAGTTCCTCCTGAAACAGAAGCCGATGCCTGACCATTTGCAAAACTACAATTGGAATTAATACTGTCTGTGGATAATATCAAGGGATTAGCTTGAGTTATAGTAATGGAGTCAATAAGGGTACATCCTTTTGAGTCGGTTACTGTTAGCGTATAAGTTCCAGATGATAGGTTACTTGGATTAGCTCCATTTAGATTTCCAGGCATATAACTATAATTATATTGTGCCGTTCCACCCGAAGCAATAGCGGAAATTGAACCGTCTGATCCATCAAAACAAGAAACAGGCGTACTAGATAAACTGTTGCTTAAAAAAGTCGCTGGTTGAGTTATGGTAATCGAGTTTTGTGTAAGACAATTATTTGTGTCGGTAACTGTGAGTGTAAATGTTCCTATTGTTAAATTAGATATTGTACTTGTTGTTGCCCCCCCTGGCATCCATAAATAGTTATAGTTTAAAGTACCTCCGGAAGCTTCTGAGGATATTGATCCATCGTTTCCTCCAAAACAACTTACGTTTACCTGATTACTGAATGTTATACCTAATTGTGTAGGTTTTGTAATAACAGCAGTAGTATTGGCACTACATCCGAAGGAATCGGTAACGGTTAAGGAGTATGTTCCAATTGATAAATTAAATAGTGAATCGGTAGTATATCCACCGGGTTGCCATAAATAGGTATATGGAGGAGTACCTCCTGTGCCAATGGCCTTTGCAGTTCCATTGTTATAATAATTACAGGTGGTATTGGTACTCGATGTACTTGCTACAACCTGAGTTGGTTGAGTTATAGTAACAAAATCCTTTAAAATACATCCTTTTAAATCAACAATAATTACAGTATCAGTTCCTGCAATTAAACTACTTACCGATGTGGTATTTTCTCCTCCCGGTTTCCATAAATAAGTATATCCAGGGGTTCCTCCAGAGGCGTTTGAAGCTATAGAACCATTATTTCCAGAATAACAACTCACATTTGTTTGATTACTGAAACTTTGAATTAAAAGTGCAGGTTCTGTGATTGTTACGCTATCAGTTCCGGTGCATCCTTTATAATCTTTAACTGTAATGGTATAAGTGGAAGCTGGAAGTGTAGAAGCGTTTTTTCCATTAATGTTCCCTGGCATCCAATTATACAGGTATGCCCCACCGTTTCCTCCTGTAGCAGAGGTAGCAGAAGCTGTTCCATCCGCACCTCCATAACAGGAAACATTTGTGAAAGAGGAAATAGAAACAGCAACTGGTGCTGCTGGTTGACCAATAGTGACAGTTTTGTTTTTTTTACATCCCTTTGAATCTGTAACTTCTACAGTATAGGTACCTGCAGAGTTAGTCATACTGGAACCAATTGCCCCTCCCGGTGACCATGAATAGGTGTATCCAGGGGTACCACCTAATGTGCTTGCCGATCCATGACCATTATTTCCTCCAAAACAACTCACATTGCTTCCAGATGTGCTTAATAGAACGGGTGAAGGTTGATAAAGAGAATCTTTAGAGGATGATTTACAACCATTGGGATCTGTAACTTTAACCGAATAGGTACCTGTAGAAAGTCCATTTGCAGTGGCATTAGTCCCCCCCCCAGGAAGCCATAGATATGAAAAAGGGGGCACACCACCTACAGTATTAACGGTGGCTGAGCCATCAGAGCTTCCATAACAACCTGGCATAGTAAATGAAATACTTGTAGTAGGCGCTAAATCATCTTTTACATCTACATATTTTGATGATTTGCATAAGTTAACATCGGTTACAATAACTGAATAATTATCCGCAAATAAATTAATAATGTTATTAGTTGTACCACCTGTGGACCATAGATATGAATATGGAGAGGTACCATTAGTAACTGAAACTGATGCTGAACCAGTAGCCAGATTACATGCCGAATTAACAGTTGTTATTGTAAGAATGAGTTGGGGAGGCTCAACAATAGTAAAGGAGTTGGTATTAGTGCAACCATTTCCATCTTTTACTGTTACAGTATAAATACCTGCTCTGGCACCAGAAACAGTTGCCCCTGTTAAACTTGCCGGTGTGGGAGTAATCCATGAATAAGTGTATGATCCGGTACCACCTGTTGCTGAGGCAGTAATTGAACCATCAGCTTTTTGATAACAAGTTGGCGAGGTGGGTAAAGCTGAAACTATTAGTGCATTAGGCTGTGTTATAACAACAGAATTTGTTGCTGTACATCCTTTAGAATCTGTAATTGTGACTGTTTTGGTTCCTGCTGTAAAATTAGAAATTGAATTAGTTGTAGCCCCCCCGGGTGCCCATGAATAAGAGTAATTTAAAGTTCCTCCTGCACCGCTTGCTGCTACAGCACCGTTACTGCCTCCAAAACAACTTACATTTGTTTGTGCTGAAAAACTTACTGCAAGTGTTGCGGGTTCAGTAATTATTGCAATTGATGTTGCGGTACATCCTTTTGAGTCAGTGGAGGTTACAGAATAAGTTCCAGCCGGTAAAGCCGTTATAGTGCTTGTAGTATAAGCGCCAGGCATCCACAAATATGTATAGCCGGCTGTTCCTCCCGAACAGCTTGCCGTTGCTGTTCCATTGTTTAGGTTATTGCAGGTTTCATTGGTTTTTGTTGTACTTGCAATGAGTAATGTGGGCTGTGTGATAATCGCTGGTTTGGTTACTATACATCCTTTTGAATCAGTAACAGTAACAGTATAGGTTCCAGCAATAAGACCGGTTCTGCTTGCAGTGGTTACTCCCCCTAGTGACCATAAATAAGTATAACCGGAGGTTCCGCCTGTTGGACTAGCAGTTACAGAACCATTAGTTCCGTCCTTACAACTAACATTTATTTGGGGTGTGAAATTTATTGCCAATACTGGAGGTTCAGTGACCATTGCAAGTACAGTTACGCTGCATCCTTTGGCGTCTTTCACAGTTACGCTATAAGTTCCTGAGGCCAATGCCGTTTTTGTTACAGTTGTTTGAAAACCAGGCTGCCATGAATAAGTATAACCTGGGCTTCCACCGGCCGGCAATACTGTAGCTGTTCCATCGTTGGAATAGCTGCAAGTTTCAATTGTAGTCGTTGTAGTGGCTGTAAGTGCACCCGGTGCAGTAATTACAACAGAATTTGATGCCGTACATCCTTTTGAATCAGTAATAGTTAATGTGTGTGTACCAGCAGTTAAATTGTTTCTGTTGGCTGTTGTTGCACCTCCGGGTGTCCATAAATAAGTATAGTTTGGAGTGCCACCGGATGGAATTGAGGTTATACCACCGTTGCTACCTCCAAAGCAGCTTACATTAGTTTGTCCGGAAAAATTTACCGATAATACAGCTGGTTCAGTAACAATCGCCTGGGTGGTGGAAGTACATCCTTTTGAATCTGTAGCTGTTATTGTATAGGTATTGGCAGGTAAGCCGGATATTGAATTACTTGTTAGGCCTCCAGGTTGCCACAGATAGGTATAGCCCGGACTGGGAGTACCTCCAGAAGCAACTACTGTTGCAGTTCCATTATTCTGATAACTGCAAGACTCATTAGTGTTAGTTGCAATTGTAGAAAGTAGAGTAGGCTCTGTTATAATAACAGGTTTTACAGCACTACAACCTAAATTGTCCAGTACTGTTAAGGAATATGTCCCCGCTGTTAAATTTGATATTGAAGCTGTTGTTGCTCCGCCAGGTGACCATGAATAAGTATAAGCAGGGTTTCCACCCAAAGGGGTGCCAGTAACTGAACCATTGTTATCTCCAAAACAAGTTGAAACATTTATTTGTCCGGTAAAATTTATTGCTAATGCTGAGGGCTCTGAAATTGTATAATTTGTGGTTGCAGTACATCCCTTTGAGTCTGTAATAATTAAGGAATACGTTGCTGCGGATAAATTTGATATGGTTCCTGTAGTTTGTAACCCCGGTTTCCATAAGTAGGTATAAGTAGGAGTACCTCCGGATGGAATAGCTGTGGCTGTTCCGTTATTTAAGTTACTACAAGTTTCATTGGTATTTGTTGTACTTGCTGAAAGAGCTGTAGGTTCCGTTATTAATACAGAATTAGTTGCTGTACATCCTTTCCCATCAGTAACAGTTACTGTATAAGTCCCTATTTGTAGGTTGGTTTTGGTGCCGGAAGTGGTTCCTCCGGGTGTCCATAAATAAGTATAATTTGGAGTGCCACCTGTAGGTGTTACAGAAACTGCACCATTGCTCCCTCCCAAACAGCTTACATTTATTTGTCCTGTAAAATTAGCCGCTAACAGCGCAGGTTCTGAAACGATAGCCTGTGCGTTTACAATACATCCTTTTGAATCAGTAACCGTTACCGTATAGGTTTGAGATGATAGATTTGTGACCAAAGCGGTTGTTGCACCATTGCTCCATAAATAAGTATAAGGAGAACTGCCTCCTAACGCTGTTGCCGTTGCGGTTCCATTATCCAAGTAACTGCATGTTTCATTGCTTTTAGTTGTGTTTGCTGAAACGATTGATGGTTGAGTTATAAGTACGGGTTTGGTTATTGTGCAACCGTTAAGATCCAGTAAAGTTAACGTATATGTTCCTGCCGTTAAATTTGATATTGCATTTGTTGTTGCTGAGCCGGGCATCCAGGAATAGGTATAGCTAGGGGTTCCACCTGATGCAGTTGCGGTAACTGAACCATTATTATCACCAAAACAAGTAGTTACATTTGTTTGTGCTGTTATTCCTATTGCTAAAACAATTGGTTGAGTGATTATGGCTGTTGTATTTACGGCACACCCATTTGAATCAGTAACTGTTAAGTTATAGGTTCCGGCTGATAAATTTGATATTGTTCCTGTAGTTTGTAAACCTGGTTGCCATAAATAAGTATAAGGTGAAGTTCCTCCTGATGGAATAGCTGTTGCGGTTCCATTATTTAGGTAATTACAAGTTTCATTTGTACTTGAAGTGCTTGCTGAAACAGCATTTGGCTGTGTTATAGTAACAGAGCTTGTTGCAATACATCCTTTGGAATCAGTAACTGATAATGTATATGTTCCTGCTGTTAAATTTGAAATTGAATTTGTAGAAGCAGATCCCGGTAACCATGAATACGTAAAATTGGGAGTTCCTCCTGAAGGAAGTGCAGATATTGAACCATTGTTTCCTCCAAAGCATGTTACCTGAGTTGGGGTTAATTCAACTGAAAGTGTTAGTTGGGTAATGGTATAGTTAGTGATTGTTTGGCAACCTTTCGAATCAGTAACAGTAACAGAATAATTCCCTATTGTAAGACCGCTAATCGAAGAAGAGGTTTGACCTCCCTGAGACCATAAATAAGTATAAGGTGAAGTACCACCTGTAGGGGATAATGATATGGCTCCGCTGCTCCCTCCGGCACAAACTATATGTGAAATTAAAGGGTTAAGAGCAATTGATAGAGGTTGATTAATAGCAATTGTGTTTGTAGTGCTACATCCTTTAAAATCAAGTGCTGTGAGGGTATAAGTTTGAGATGTGAGGTTTGAGATTTGTGCTGTGGTTGCACCATTGCTCCAGGAATAAGTAAAGGGGGAATTGCCTCCGGATATTGCTGCACTTGCGGAACCATCGTTTCCATTCAAACAACTTACATGAGTAGGTGTGAATGAAATTAAAGTAGGAGCCGGTTGGGCAACAGTTAAGTTGGTGGTGACTGGACAAGCTTTTGAATCTTTTACTGCTACCGTATAGGTACCTGCTGCAAGTCCGGTTATTTGTTGAGTTGTTAAATTTCCCGGTTGCCAGATGTAAGTATAGGGAGCTGTTCCGCCATTGGGTGTTATAGCAATAGCACCATTGTTAACCCCGTAACAAGTAACATCGGTAATTGTTGGGCTGATAGCGAGAGGTGCTAACGGCTCTGTGATTATTACAGAATTTGTTGCTGAGCATCCTTTCGAATCGGTAACAGTTACCGTATAAGTACCGGCTTGTAAGCTATTTCTATTTGCAGTTGTTGCTCCACCGGGTGTCCATAAATAAGTATAGTTTGGAGTACCTCCTGCCGGACTTGCAGTTACAATACCGTTATTTCCACCAAAACAACTTACATTCACCTGACTGATAAAGTTTATTACTAAAGGTGCAGGCTCAATAATTGTTGCAAATGAGGTGATCGTACAACCTTTTGAATCAATGGAAGTTAAAGTATATGTAGCACTAGATAAATTGCTTATGTTGCCGGTTGTTTGCGCACCAGGTTGCCATAGATAAGTAAATGGAGACGTTCCTCCTGTAGAAACTACTGTTGCTGTTCCATTATTGAGATAACTACAAGTTTCATTGGTTACCGATATAGTTGCAGCCGCTGTAGCAGGTTGAGTGACATTTACAGTGTTTGATATCAAACATCCTAAGTTATCAGTAACATTTAGGGTGTAGGTACCTGCAGCTAAACCAGATGCATTTGGGGATGAAGCGCCAGAACTCCAATTATACGTGTAAGGAGCAGTCCCCCCAGAAACAGCTGAGTTGGCTATACCATCAATACCGTTAAAACAACTTACAGGAGTTGGTGTAAGCGCTATGGTAATAAGATCTGGTTGAGAAATTGTATAGGTTGAAGATTTTTGACATCCCTTAGAATCTGTTACGGTTACAGAATACGTGCCCACAGGTTTGCTGTTTATAGAGAGAGTAGTCTGATTTCCTGGCTGCCACAAATAGGTATAAGGACCAATACCACCTGAAGCAGAAATTGATATTGCACCATTACTTCCGCCTGAGCAGGTAACATTTGTGATTGAAGAAGCAAGTACAATTGGTGCAGGTTGAACAATGGTTGCGGAGGTAGTTGAGGTACATCCGATACCATTTGTAATTGTTTCCGTATAATTACCAAGGCCTAATCCTGTGGCTGTTGATGCTGTTTGGGCTGGAGAGGTATTCCATGAATACGTATAGGGTGGAACACCGCCAACAATACTAACAGTTAATCCACCATCCGATGCACCGTAACAGCTTAAAAGGCTAACAGAAACTCCAACTACTCCTGTAAATCCAGCATAATTAATCCTGACAACATCAGTTGCGGCTATACAGGTACCATTCCCTGTTGTAGTTAATGTTAAGTCAACAAATCCAAGCGACAATTCAAGCGGGGATGGAGTATAGGTTGCAGTAAGAGTAGAAGCATTTGGGCTGAAAACGCCTCCTCCTCCTGACCAGATTCCGCCATTTGCTCCAGCAACAGAACCATTTAAAGTAGCTGTTGGAAATTGATAACAAACAGTTTGGTCAGTGCCGGCATTAGCAGAAACAGGTACAGTATATTTTTGAACCTGCACAGACGCAGTAGCATTACAGCCAGTTCCATCCGAAAGAACAACCGTGTACAATCCATACGGCACCGTAATATTTTGAGAAGAATTAATATTGTTCCATAGGTAGGTGTAAGAACCTGATCCTCCCAATCCAACGGCAGAAATTGTGGTTGAGTTTGGAGTCTGTCCATTACAAATTATTGGATTTGCCGGGGAAATAGTAACCGAAAGAGGTGGTGTAAAAAACACGCGTACAGTATCACAAAGGGAACCACAACCACTGGTGGATGGGGAGCCACAAATTTGATAATCGACATAAGCAGGTGGAGAGGAGCCAGGTATGATCGTTGGGTTTAAGCAATTGGTACAGGATAAATACCCGTTGTAGGTGGGGTTGTTTGGCACAGATTTCCAGACAATAGTGCCAGGATCAAAACCTGCAGCATTTATTACTTTTGAACAACCCTGACTTATTGAAATATTTGGACCAGCGGTAGGCCTGGGTATTGAAGTGATTGTAAAAAGAGAAGTAATGTTTGCTGTATTACAAAAAGTTAAAACATGTGGACCAACTCCTGACAAACACACAAATGATCCAACATTTATTGGGGGGCCACAGTCTATCCTGTAAACATCTGAAGTTGAACCCGGATTCATCTCAAAGCGAATTCCCATAGCACCTGGATGAAGAATTATACTAAATTTAATAGATTTCCCTCCATTAGGGTCGTTTGGACAACATTTAAGTGCTGCATTTAATGGCCCAATTGTAGGAAAGGAATGGATGTATACAGCCTAAGAACTTGCATAAAGGTAAACAGGAATAGCAAAAGGACATTGAGAGTACGTTTGAAAATAGAACAAAAAAAACGTTATTA
>JAIOQD010000399.1 GCA_021413595.1 Bacteroidota bacterium
TATTCAGGACAGCGATACTGATTATTCAGACCTATGTAAACAGCAAATATCAAAAAGCAAATTAGCTGTCATTTATTTTAAAGAATCGGCTGATTGGGCATTGCCATTTGCACAGCAGGTTTGGAAAAAAATTGGAGGAGCCACATCTCATACACCAATACTTTTAATAGGAGATATTGATCCGCATACGAATACTAATAAAAAATTCAATGCACCAAAAGTTATTTCACTTATTGTTGCAGGAGAATTGATACCACTTGAGATAAAGATACAGTATGATAAAGTTGTCCTAAAACCTGCTTCATAAAAAAATGCAGGAAGAAAAAATTTGTCCTTATCCCGGCCTTAGGCCATTTAACGAAGAAGAATCTATTTTTTTTCGTGGAAGAGAGGAACATATTGAAAAAATTACTTCTCAACTCCAGGAGAGAAAATTTGTAATGCTTACCGGTGCCTCCGGTGACGGCAAATCATCTATTGTATATGCCGGGGTGATACCAAATGCCCGTGCCGGATTTTTCAAAGCAAAATTTAATAACTGGTTAATTGCAGATTTCCGTCCGGAACGCTCTCCATTGAAAAATATGGCAATTGCATTGGCCGAAAAATTAGGTTATACGGATATTGAGCATGTTGAAAAGGAATTAAGTTTTGGATTTTCCTCTTTGATAAATTTATATAAAAAATCACCTTTTTATCTTGATTATAATGGTCAGATATGGAATAGTGCTGATGAACAGGATCAAAAAAAGTTAAAAAGAAAAGCAGCTAATCTTTTTATTCTTGTTGATCAATTCGAAGAGTTTTTTACTAATTCAGAAAACTATAATAATGGTAAAGCATCAGTAAATGCCCAAGCGGTGATTAATCTCCTTCTTGAAACAGCAAAAATTGCTCTTGCAGAAGATCTGCCGATATATATCATTTGTACCATGCGTTCGGATTATGTTGGGCAATGTGCAGTATTTAGAGGATTGCCTGAATATATTGGTTTTAGTCAGTTTTTTGTTCCCCGCTTAAAGAGAAAGGAAGTTCATCAGGTAATTGAAGAACCTGCTACACTTAGTGGAAATACAATTTCTAACAGATTGATTGAAACATTGATAAACGAATGTGAAGGGCTTGATCAGCTTCCAATTTTACAACATGCTCTGAATAGTATCTGGAAATGCCACGTACAAGATGGTGCTGCGGAAATGGATATTATTCATTACGCAAAAGTTGGAGGCATTGATGGGAAGTTGATCCCGCAGGATCAGAAAATGATATTTTCGGAGTGGTATCATAATCAACCTGAATACAAACAAAAAATTTTAGAAGGAGCTTCTCTTGCCAATGTGCTTAATGCTCATGCGCGTGAACTTTTTGAATCTTCCGTGGATTATTGCCGCAAACATATTGGAAGAGATGGTTCGACTTCGCTCACCACAAGCATTTCGAGAGAAGATGCTCATCGGATTTTAAAGAAAATTTTTACTTGCCTAACTAAAATAAATGATAGTCGTGCTGTACGAAACCGGGCAACTGTGCTGGAAATAAAGCAAATTATTGGAGAAAAAGTTGATAATAAACTTATCGAAGGATTAGTAAATGTTTTTAGAGAATCTGGTAATACACTGTTAAAACCTTATATCCTTACATCCTCCCTCGATTCATTAAATGTTGGTGATGTCTCACAAAACGAACTAGGAAATTTAGCCGGAGTGCTGCTTGATGAGGATATTCTTGATATTACACATGAATCTTTAATTAGGAACTGGACAGAGCTTGCAGAATGGACAAAGCAAGACCATGAAAATGTTTCAGTAATAAATGATTTAAAAAAACAAGTGGAAAGATGGGAAGAGCAGAGTCGCTCAAAGGATTATTTACTTACAATAGGTTCGTTAACATATTTCAAAAATTGGTATAAAACATTAAACCCTAATCCGTACTTAATTGCAAAATACGACACTAGTAATTTGTCCCCGACACAAAAATTAGAAGTTGCATCACAATTTATCCGTCCTGCGGCAGATTATATTAAGATAAGTGAGAAAACGATAAAACGAAAGCGTAGGGCAGCATTGGTAATTGCGTCAGTTATAATTTTTATTTTGGTCGGATTTACTTCATTTGCATTTAAGGAACGAAACAAAGCACTTGATCAGAAAGAAATAGCAGATCAAAAAACCGAAGAGGCAAAAACTTCTGAGTATAACGCAAGAAGAGCTACAAGTACTGCTCTTGTTGCTAAAGAGGATGCCTTGATAAGGCAAAGGTTTGCAATGGAGGCAAAAAAACAAGCTGAATTGTCAAATCAGGAAGCGCTATCAGCCAAAGCACGAGCTGAAAAAGCATCTTTGGAAGCCCACCAAAATGCAGATCTTGCACACTTGCAAACAGAGAGGGCTACTAAAGCACTTACTGAATCTGAAAAAGCAAAACAGGAAGCAATTGCCTCACAAAATATTGCTGAAAAAGCTGAAAAAGAAGCTTCACGAATAAGTAATTTATCTTTAGCAAAAAGTATTGCATTAAAATCTGGATTGTTTTCCTCAGATCCACAATTACAAGCATTATTAGCGTATCAGGCTTATAAGTTTACAATTGAGAATGGTGGTGAAGTGCAAGATCCAGTTATTTTTCGTGCAATTCGTAGTTCGTATTTTAGTTTAGATAAAAAAGCTTCTGCACCTAAAATGCTGACATTATTATAACGTATTGCGATTGGCCAAATATACTATTGAGTGGTCATGAAAATGGAACAATTTGCATTTGGGATGCAACCAGTTTTATAAAACCGGTTCTTCTAAAGGAATTAAAAAGAAGTCATAATGGGCCTTTGCGCGTTATTGCATATAATGGCTTAAAAAACTTGGTAGCAACCGCAGGGAAAGATAGCTGTATAATGGTTTGGAAATATTCGGCTGATAAAACGGAGCTCCTGAAAAAAATAAAAACTAATTCCACTATTCAGGGACTACTTATTTTACCTGAAGGGAATGAGCTTATAGTAACTTTAGGTAATGGCGAATTAGTAACTATTGATATTGCTTCTGAAAAAACAAATCTTGTATTTGCAAGTGAAAAATCTAAGCCATCCAGCTTAAAATT
>JAIOQD010000400.1 GCA_021413595.1 Bacteroidota bacterium
GCTAATAGAAAAACTCGAAATATTATTTGAAGTAGATAAATTATATTTTGTTCCACAACAACCAAAAGACTATACAGGTCACGCAGACGGTATGGTTCGCTTCTTTGAAAAAAATACGGTAATCATAAACGACCTATCAAAAGTGGACAAAACTTTTCAACGAGCATTTTATATTTCACTAGACAATGCAGGACTTGACTATATTACAATCCCCTATAACCCTTATGGTAATAAAACTTATGGACAAGCAAACGGTTACTATATTAACTTTCTGCAAATGGAGAATATTGTTGTAGTACCGACCTTTGGTATTAAAGAAGACGAGTTAGCTGTAAAAAAACTTGAAGAACTTTTCTCGAAACAAACTATTGCAACCGTTGACTGTAACGAATTAGCGAACGAAGGAGGAGTATTGAATTGTATAACTTGGAATATAAAATCCAAATAACTACCTGTGCCTAACATAAAATATGCTATACCTTAGCCGACACGCTCAAAAACCTTACGCACGGCATCGCATATTTGACCGTTAGGCGTCATTGTACAAGGACATCTATATACAACGTCATAACCCCAAAATTAAAGAAGTAAACAAATCAAAAAATATGAAAAAAATCAGTTCCCTAACTTTCTTTGAAAAATGGCTCGAAACTGTAAAAAACCGAAAGGAACAATTATTACAAAATTGGCAAGAGCCCACAATATTTACTTCGCACATAACGGGTAATGACACATCCATTATGAAGGAAATTGCAACTAAATTAGATTTGCGTTGTTATCCTTATGAATATTACTCTATAGACACAATACTTTATAAAGAAGAGGATAAGGTTCCATTGAAGGAGGGGCAATATTGTTTTAGAGATATTAGAGTTGCTTTCGAACACGAAAACCATTTTAATAGCGGCCTATATAAAGAGATTTCTCACCTACTTATTACGAATTGCGACCTTAGAGTTTTAGTAACATATCCGCCAAATGATAACAAAGAAAATATAGAATTAAAATTTTGGCATACCTTAATTTGCGGGCATAGACAATCGAAAGAAATTTCTGATGATGAAAATTTCCTAGTAATATTGGGGTATGAAAACGGTTTTCAATGGGAAGGCTTCGTTTATAAAGAGGACAAATGGAAACAAATAAATATTGATAATTAAATTAAACAAAAAACTATGAAAAATAATCTACGTTCAATAATTCTGGGGTTTATAATAATTTTTAGTTACAATTCAAAAAGTCAGACATTACAAACTTATAATGGAACTTTTGAGGAAGGCACAGCCACATATCAGTATTATGAAAATGAAAAATACGAAAGAATTTTCCACGGTAATTTTGAATATAAGTCAAGTGGATATACTATTACTGGTAAATTTAAAGATAATAAAAGGGATGGACTCTGGAAGGCGACATTAACCCAAAAAATTTACAACCCCAATTCAACAACAAGTGAAATCGTTACCGCAAATTATATTAACGGAAATCTTGAAGGACAAAGTAATTATACAAAAACTGATTTAGGAACAAAAAAAATATTGGCAAAAGCCAATTCTTCATTCAAAAATAATATTCCTAATGGCAATTTTAATTATCTCGTAAATGACACTAAAAACAATTTTTCTTATAATTTCTTTGTAAACTCTAAAGGATTTGTTGACAGTACTTTTTTTGTAAAGTACAAATATCAAAATATTCAGTATGAAGACATTCAAAAATACAAAAATGGTTATTCATACTGGCGTTTGTTCAGAAATATGACCACTGGTGAAATTATAACCAAAATTGAAAAAACAAAATTTGTTGATGATATAATCAAATACTACGATGCTTCATCAAATGTTTCAATTGTGCCATACGTAGAGTTTAACAAAAAAATTGAAAGAGAACCTGTTTTACTATTTGAGAAGAATGGTGGGAATTATTTCCCCTATTCCAAAAACAAAAATGGAGACACCGTATTTTACCAAAACACCCCGTTCTCCTATGTGAAATCGAGTTTAGTGGGATATGGTTCATTGTGGGATTTAAGTTCCGCATTAAATTTTTGGGGAAATGGCAATTGCCAATATTGCGGAAGTAGGACGAACCCCCTTTATTTCTTTAATAAAGGAGCCAATATAGTTGATTATTCATTAACTAAGGAATTCGCAATAAACGATAAGTTATTAGTCGCAAATAAGAAGAAATCGGCCATTGATAATTTAAAAAATGTAATTGATTTATCTATTGAATGGAAACAGATTGAAGGAGGAACTTTCAACTCAAAAAAAATTGAACCATTTTCAATTAGTAGCTATCCAATAACTGAATCTCAAGAATCAGGTTTTAACAGATTAGAAAATGCAATTAAAAACAACCCCAATAAATATGATTTGGAAATATTAGACAATTGTGCAGAAACAATACGTTTAAAGGTTAGCAAAAAAATGGACGTTTATGGAATAACTTTTCGTTTTAGCGACCAACCTGCAAATTTAGCTTTAAGGAAAGCAGGAGATTATGCGGATTTATTGGGGTATAGAATTGCAACCATGGAGGAAATAAATTATATAAATACAAAAGGATTTGAATTTATAACTAATGGATATTATTTTCTAAAAACGAAAAAATAATTAGACCTGTGTGTTACGTTTGTTTTACGACCAGTACGTAGACATACTTGTGTAAGCAGGATGCAAAAACAACGAACGCCTAACAGCACCTACAATAAATTGGCGGTTCTGTGCTCCGCAGACAGTTTTGTGGTTAATCAAACATTGGTTCTCCGCATCAACATTTGTGGTATAAATCGCCAACTTCTTGTAGCCGCCAAACGTTAGGCGTAATGCTGAAAGACGTGTACTAACTTAAAACAGACGAAAAACCTTAACAGACTGACCTTAGTTAAATATCGACAATGACAATAAATACAAAAGACATAATTGAAGTTGATTTAAATAAAATCAGAACAAATTCGACATATTCAAATTTTCCGAAAAGTTTTCTGTTCCCTGAAACTATTATTCAAAATGCTTTGCTTTTTATTGGAATAAACCCATCCTCCGCAAAAGACCAGATAGAATACGACAGTTATAATTTAGAACAAAAAAATAATGTTCTCCCATATTATAGAAAGTTCGAAAACATTGCGGAAGAATGTGGAATGGCTTGGACACACCTTGACCTTTTATTTTTCAGAGAAACACGTCAAAATTACATTAAAGAAATTTTGACGACAGAAAATGGAGTAAATTTTATTTGGGAACAATTAAAAATTGCCGACAATCTTATTAAAATTAGCACACCGAAAATTATTGTTGTTTGTAACACACAAGCCAGAACTTTCTTAGGAAAAGACAAGCAAAATGGGAAGGACGAATGGCTTAATTATGATTTCAAATTTGATGACAACTATGGAACATATTTTTGGGAAGGTATTCCAGTTTTTTTTAGCGGAATGCTTTCGGGACAAAGAGCTTTAGACATTGGCTCATACGAGCGGTTAAAATGGCATATCAGAAAAGTAAAATCTCAAATTGAAAATTATAAGCTAAACAAAATATAAAATCATGAGCAAATTCAAAGAATCATTTGGAAAAGAATTGGGAAAGAATTCAGCAAAATTTGTTTCCAATAAGCTGTTTGGAAAAAAATGGTCAACGCCTAATAGCCTTGAACTGACCATTAAAAAAGAAGAAGCAAAAACAAAACAATTACAACAAGAACAGGAATACGAAAAATTTGAATATGAAAAGAAAAAAGATTTGGATGCTAAATTAGCAGCAATACAGGAACTTGTGTTTACAACCGATAAAAATGAAATTACAAATATTATCGGTAAAGTAATTGCGACAGCTACTGCTGCATTTTCAAAAATTTCTTATTCCAATGAAGACAATGAGCATCAAAAAGCAATAATAAAATCTTGCATCGAAAAAACTGAAGAAGGTATTTATCGTTTGAAAAGTATTAATGAAAATTATGATGCAGATTTTTATCAAAAAAGATTAGACCAGTTCAAAGCAGAAATGTTAAATAAGGAACAGGGCAAAAAAAAGACAACACGCATAATCGTTTATACATTGTTATCAGCTGTTGTTTTATTTTTTCTTTTAGCTTATATAAATAAATATCGGAATGAGACAAAACTAAATGAATATTTATCCGCTGCAAACACAGTCAAGGGTGCGACAAGTGTAACAGTTAAGCCAAAAACAACAATAATTAAAGGTGATTTAGGAGAATATTTTGAAGTTGTTGATAAAGAATATCAAATTAATATGGATAAAGAATCATTTAACAAAACGGGAAAAATAATGGTTGAACTAAAACGTAACGGTAAAGATTTTGCTTTCAATACTCATAAATTAAATCCATTTGGAACAAATGGTAGTGAAGACTATCATATTGGTTTCGGTATAGAAATGCTGACTGATGTGGGTCCTGCTCTTGTCATTGATGCAACTGACTATAACTACATACCAAAAGAATGTATTTCAATAATGAAAATGAAAAAAGGAGAAACAGGTTATCTTTCATGGGACGTAGAACAAACTAAATTTGATGGATTAAAAACTTTCCAACTTACATCTTCAATTGAAAAGAGCCATTAATTGAAAAAGGAGTATGAAAGAAAAGTGTAAGACTGACTTGGAAAGACCGACACGAGGAAAAAGAAGCACATACGCCTAACATTACCTAAGCAAGATGCGGAGTTCCTGCAAGTTGCAAATGCATTTTTCAAAGGTGCGCTCCGCGCATATTTTTTGCATTTGCGATTAAGTTAAGTACATTTAATAAAGTTTTCCGGTTAAGACAGTTTAGTGCTTTTAATTTCCGCACCTCGCTTAGCTAAAAACCGTTAGCGGTCATGCTATTAAAAAAAACAGTACGACCATGAAACCGACCGGCAAAAAATGAAAAAAGAAGAAAAATTCGGCAAAGCCGTTTTGGCTATCGCTTCGCAAAGGCAAGTTGATTCATCCCTATTTGAACGCTTAGCATTAAGTCGGGATAAAAAAGGTGTATTGCAGCTTTCCGAAAAAGGACATATTGTCAATCATCCAGCCGAAGTAATCAAAGACCCCTATGTGTTAGACTTGGCACAAGGCATAGACGACAACCAATTCCAAAGACAACCAACCATAAAACAAAAAAGACATGAAGTATATTGACACCGCTGGGTGTTACGAACTGCGGGTATTTCGACCAGAGTGTTTTTTAGAATTTTGGGTTACGACCGCTGGGTGTTACGAACTGCGGGTATTTTGACTTTTAGAATCAGGAACGAAAAAAATTTGCCCGCGCCACTAACACCGGGCAAGCTCAAAAAGCGCATTGCGCTTCGTAAGACAATTTTTTGTAAATTTATAAACTGGGCTTCGTAGAGAATTTATAGTTAAAAACGCTTTCTGCGCCTGCCCTCGACCGTTAGTGGCAAGCAAGTAAAAAAACGAATACCATTTGTAATCGAAAGAACAGTTTTGAAATTCAACCTTTTTTCATTACCTTTGGTATAAATGTATACGAAAATGCTGACATTAAATAACATATTAAAAGAAATTAAAGATGTTCCATTAAACAGACTGGAAGAACTTTATCAACTTATTCATTCATTGACACCGAAAACCAAGCCGACAGACGCCTTAAGAAAAAAAATACTTTCGTTTGGTGGAGCGTTTAGTGATATGAGCAGCAAGGACTATACGGACTATTTGAATCATACAAAAAAAGCAAGAACACAACTTTTTGACCGCAATATCGAATTATGAAACAGTCAATTATTGACACCGACATTCTTTCTGAATTTTTAAGAGGTAACTCTAAAGTTATTGCCAAGGTTGACGAACACTTGAAAGAATTTGGTTTCATAAGTTTAAGCATTATCACTTATTACGAAATTTTAAACGGACTTTTATATAAAGATGCAAGAAAACAAATGTCAAAATTTGAAGAATTTGTATCACTAAACAAAGTTGTTCCATTGACAATTAGAACTGTTAAAATATCCGCAAACATTCAGGCAGACCTTCGTAAAAAGGGAACTGTAATTGGACATACGGACACGTTAATTGCCGGTGTAGCAATGGCAAGTGAACTTCAACTTGTAACAAATAACACAGACCATTTTAAGCGTATCAAAGGACTTGAAATTGCTAATTGGACAAAATAACTCCCAAAATTTGCCAGCCACTAACATTAGCTAAACTCAAATTTTGCCAAAAGGCAAAATCTGCGTTTAGCTACACGTTGGCAGCAAAGCAATCAAAAAAAAGGCACTCATTAAAAATGACAAGTATGACTCATAAATTAGCAAAGAGTATTATATTAATATTATTTATAATTATTCATTTTTATTGTGATACTGTGAAACCATATGAGCTAATCGAATTTAAAAAAGATTCTATTTGGGAAAGAAAACGTGGCAGCGATAAATTGGAAGGAATATGGTATTTTGACAACAATGAATTATTGGTTATCGAGGGGACTAAATTTAATGGAAACCTAACCCAGTCGAGCGCACGTAAATCCTACTGGAAAATTAAAGAATTAGAGTCAGGCTTATTAATACTCATTTTTTTAGAAAGAGAAGGGAATAATGTTATCTATACTTATAAATCATATTCAGAAAATTAAACTCAATAATAAATTTTGAATGTGCAGAGTAATAAGACCAGAGCGTGTTTCGACCGCTGGGTTTTTAAATTTACTCGTTACGACCCGTGTGTTGAAAGACCGGAGCGTATTTCGACCGCTGGGTTTTTAAATTTACTCGTTACGACCCGTGCGCCTGACTTCTTTATATATAGGGGACGGTTCATAAAACTACGTGAAAAGAAAAACTAAAACTAACATCCGTTAAATGCAATGGCCCTAAAAAGGCCACTGCATTTAACTACTCGTTAGTGGCAAGGCAATTGAAAGAAATAAACGCAACTATCCGTTGTTCAATACTTTTTTATTTGTAAATTAGTTCTTTGTGTTACGACTGCTGAGTATTACGAACTGCGGGTATTTCGACCAGAGTGTTTTTTGGAACTT
>JAIOQD010000401.1 GCA_021413595.1 Bacteroidota bacterium
CCCACATTTCCAGTTGTGCAATTTCACAAGCTTTGCCAAGTCCCACAATGCCTGTTACATTTAATGTCCCTGAACGTAAGCCCCGTTCATGACCTCCGCCATCAATTTGCGGATACAACGTTACACGTGGATTTTTTCTTCTAACATACAACGCACCTACCCCTTTCGGTCCGTAAAATTTATGTGCACTCAAACACATTAGATCAATATGATCATCTTCTACATCGCAATTTATTTTTCCAACCGCTTGTGTGGCATCACACATAAAAACACTATTGTTGGCATGAATCAGGTCAGCAATTTGTTTGATAGGCTGTATCACTCCTGTTTCATTGTTGGCATACATTACAGCAACTAAAATAGTTTGAGGACGTAGTGCATTTTTTAATTCTTCCAGATCGATCAATCCTTCACGATCCACTGATAAATAAGTGACCTCTGCGCCCTTTCGTTCCAGGGATTTACAAGTATCCAGCACCGCTTTGTGTTCAGTTTTAACAGTTATAATATGGTTGCCTTTGGTTTGGTAGTTTTCCCAAACACCTTTAATGGCAAGATTTATAGCTTCCGTGGCACCGGAAGTAAAAATAATTTCCTGTGCCAAACAATTGATAAGTTGAGCCACTTGTTCACGAGCTGTTTTTACAGCATCTTCAGCAACCCAGCCAAAAGCATGGGTTCGGCTTGATGCATTACCAAATTTTTCAGTAAAATAGGGCAACATCTTTTCTAACACGCGTTTATCAACAGGTGTGGTAGCGTTATGATCTAAATAAATAGGTGATTTCACAATTCAAAATTAAGAAAATAAATACATTTTACTTACTGATACGAAACAGGACTTGGTTTGGAAAGAAAAAAATCATTGAACCTTAGATCATACGCACCAAAAGGATTTATTTTAAAATCAACTCCGGGTCTACCCGGTTCGTTAGGATAAAAAGCAAATGAAAACCGAAACGAATTAATGATCAGATTTTCATTTCTTACCAATACCCCAATTCCGTAAACCTGATAAATAGTGTTTTGTAATGAAAACGCGTTATTTTTATCCATCATTCCAAAGCCTGCAAATACAACAGGTGCGAACTGGAACCCGACCAAATTCCATGGTGTATAGATGATAGTTTGTAGGTTTACATACATTTTACTTTTCCCCTTTAAGGTATTGCTTTCAAATCCGTAAAGCCCTTTGTTTCCATTAATATTTACACTCTCATAAACTTCTCTGTCCAGCCCTTGGGTAAGATGGTAATAAATGAACTGCCTTACTCCATACCTGTTCAGCTTTAAACGATCACTTATATAAGAGAGATCAAGATTGATAACCCCTCTTTCTGGTTTCCCTGATTTTAAAAAAGTGCCGTATTCTAAGCCTCCTGAAACATATCCTTTGTTGTCGAAGTGCCTGCCCGCAGCGGTTTTTACTCCTGCATAATAATTCAAGGATAGTTCTTTGTTTTCTACCCCGCCAATCAACGCAAAAAGACTTCCTTCGGGAACATCCTCATTTACTCCAAACCGAAATATGTATTCATCTTTGTAATATTTACGTGTGGAATATCCAACACTTCCAAAGTAAAATGTACTGTTCTGAAATATATGTAAAGTGTCAACCAGGGAGTTAGGTCTTTGGTTATAATAGATGTTAAGCAGCCTTCCGGCAACCACTAATCGCGAGCTTCTGTCTTCGTCAGTATATCCATGATGTATCTTAAAACTTCTGCCAAGCCAGTAGTCATGATGTCTGGATTCTATCGGGTAACCCGACTGAAAAGAGTCAACGGTAGTGTATGGATTAATTGAATTAGCCAGGATCTCATCCCCTCCTCCGGCCCATTTAGCTAGAGGCGAATAAAATATCCTGTTTACACTGATACCACGAACAGAGTTTTTTGTAGAGGTGCTATAATAAGCTGTAGCCGTTATAAAGCTCCTTCTGATATTTGGAATAGTATAACTCCCGTTTAAAACAGCATATTTTAGTGAATCAGGTCGAAAGGTCAATCCGTTTTGAAACCCCTGCCCAAATCCTAAAAAATTAGTTTCTTTTAACGAAACGGTATAGTAAGGTCCATCACTATCCAATGTCAATAGCAAAGACCAAAGATTCTGAACAACCACTATCACATCAATACTATCCTTGCTATTCCTTATCGGATCTATGCTGATCTTTGCATCACGGATATAAGAAGTTCTTCTCAAGATCCGTTCCGACTCTCTTAGTGAAAGGGGGTCTAAAGCATCTCCTTTTTTAACTAACAACTGATTTTTTATAATTACCTCCTTTGATGTAGCATGAAATTTATTTCCGGCTTTCACCAAAGACCTGTTAATTATTCTGTCGGGATGATCAACTGAAGTGCCGAAAGGGTCAAGTGAAATTATTTCAATTTTTCGGATGAACTTTCCTTCGTATTTGTTATAGTCATCTTTTTTTACTTTCGGAGATAAGAGCAGACCTGATATAGAATCGGTAAAAATAGCTTGATAAAGCAAATGTGTAAATTTTCGTTTTGAAGCGATGCGCTGTATTTTTTTATAAACAGCTAACGAATCTTTTTTTTCTCGGTTATTTTCTGGCTTATGTTGTGCTATGGAGAAGAGTGGAATTAGCATGCTAATAACCCAAATAATGAAGAATTTTTGCATGTTTAATTACTGATTTACCTCCTAATGATAAGAAAACTAACTTTTGTTCCACAATTTAATGTGAAAATTTCGTTCAAACACTATTATTATTAGCCCAAAGAGGATAAATACCTCTCGATTCCATACAATAATTGCTTGGAGCTTGAAAATTTTATTGCGAATCCAAAGCTGATAAAAGAGACAATTTATCTAAAAAGCTGTCCTTTGAAACACTTTAAATTCAATAAAAAAGGCTTCTATTTAGAATTATTCTTAACTTTGTACTTGTATTCATGACAGCATCAAAAACGATATATAAAACAAGCATTGATATTGAAAAGATCCGTGCCGATTTTCCAATACTTTCACGTGAAGTAAATGGCAAACCGTTGATCTATTTTGATAACGGAGCAACATCCCAAAAGCCACTATCTGTAATTAATTCCCTTGAAAATTATTATAAAAATCAAAACGCAAATATACATCGTGGCGTTCATACTTTAAGTCAGGAAGTTACTGTTGCATACGAAAATGCACGTTCCACCATTCAAAACCATTTGAACGCCAAGCACTCACACGAAATTATTTTCACAAAAGGCACAACCGATTCTATTAATCTTGTTGCAAGTTCATTTGGTAAAAAATATATTTCAGAAGGGGATGAAATAATAGTTTCAGCAATGGAACACCATTCCAATATTTTGCCCTGGCAGCAAGTGTGTGAAGAAAAAGGCGCTGTATTAAAAGTAATTCCGATCAATGAAGCCGGAGAATTAATAATCTCCGATTATAAAAGATTGCTGAACGAAAAAACAAAAATTGTAGCCATTGCTCATATTTCCAATACACTTGGAACCATTAATCCTATTGAAGAAATTATCGCATTAGCACATGCAAAAAATATTCCGGTTTTGGTGGATGGTGCACAGGCTGTGCCTCATACAGCGGTGGATGTGCAAGCCTTGGGTTGCGATTTTTATTGTTTTAGCGGACATAAATTATTTGGTCCTACAGGGGTTGGAATACTTTACGGAAAAGAAAAATGGTTGAATGAAATGCCTCCTTACCAGGTTGGTGGTGGAACTATAAAAACAGTTTCGTTTGAAAAAACAGAATATGCCGACCTTCCATTAAAGTTTGAAGCCGGTACACCTCATATTGAAGGGGGGATAGGGCTTGCTGTCGCAATAGATTACATTAATACTGTTGGATTAGATACCATTGCAGAATATGAACATGAATTACTGCTTTACGCTACCGATGCGCTGGAAAAGATAGAGGGATTAAAAATTATTGGAACTGCAAAAAATAAGGCAAGTGTGATTTCATTTGCAGTGAATGGTTTGCATCCATTTGATATTGGAACTATTTTGGATCAGCTGGGTATTGCAGTCCGTACAGGTCATCATTGCACACAACCGCTGATGGCGTTCTATTGTGTACCGGGTACCGTTCGTGTTTCATTTGCGTTTTATAATACAAAACAAGAAATTGATATTTTTATTAAAGGATTACAAAGGGCAATTTCAATGTTAAAATAATTTCAGTGAACCTGAATGGGCTTAGTGGTAAAAGAAACAATGAGAATAGAGGATATAGAAAAGGAAATTATAGAAGAGTTTGACATGTTTGATGATTGGATGGGAAAATATGAGTACCTGATCGATCTTGGAAAATCATTGCCATTGATAGATGAGAAATACAAGACAGAAGATAAGATCATCAAAGGTTGCCAAAGTCAGGTTTGGATGCATTCAGAACTAATCGATGGGAAAGTGGTTTATACAGCTGACAGTGATGCAATTATTACAAAAGGAATGGTTGCTTTAATGATCCGTGTTTTATCAAACCATACACCTGACGAGATCATTAATGCTAAATTAGATTTTGTAGAAAAAATAGGATTGACCAA
>JAIOQD010000344.1 GCA_021413595.1 Bacteroidota bacterium
CAGGCGGATTGGCAGTAGTAATAATTGTTTTGGCGGAAAGTGTATCAGGATATTTAATAAAAAATGATAAGGATAAAGCCAAGACCATAACTAAAAAAATGATAGTAACTCCCCAACGCACAATCCATTTCGGAACGGCTGTAAGCAATTCATTTACTTCTTCAGTTTTAATCTCTATTTCTTTTACTTCCGACATTTATTAATTCCCTAATTCTAATTGATTTTTCACTAACTCATAGTAAGCACCTCTTTTAGCCGTTAACTCTTTGTGATTGCCGAGTTCAACGATTTTGCCATTATCCAAAACAATAATTTGATCCGCATTTTTTACAGTACTTAAGCGGTGAGCGATAATTAAAACTGTTTTGCCTTGAAAAAACTCATTCAAATTATTCATTATTACTTTTTCATTGTTGGCATCCAATGCGCTTGTAGCCTCATCAAAAAATAAATAATCAGGATTTTTATATACCGCACGGGCAATTAAAATGCGTTGCTTTTGTCCCGTGCTTAGCCCAATACCCTCCATCCCTATTTTTGTATTATATCCCAATGGTAATGATTCAATATGTTCTTTGATATTGGCAATTGTTACTGCATGTCGAAGTTTTTTTTTATCAATAGTATCTGCTCCGACAGCAATATTATTTGCGATGGTATCAGAAAAAATATATCCTTCCTGCATTACCACTCCACATTTATATCTCCATGCTTTTGGTGAAATGGAGTTTAAATTTTGGTGCGCAATTTTTATTTCGCCCGTAATCGGTTCATAAAATTTTAATAGCAATTTCATTAAAGTGGTTTTACCGCTGCCACTTGTGCCAACAACAGCAGTTATTTTATTAGCAGGTATAACTAAATCCAACTCTTTTAAAACCATATCGCCATACATACCTGTATATTGGAAGGAAACATTTTTTAGTTCAATTGCTGCATTAGGTTCAATTTCCGATGTAGTTTCATTTAATGAAGATTCTTCATTTTGTTTATTGTGTATTTCCGATAATCGTTCTAAACTTAATTTTGCATCTTGTAAACTTTGCGTAAAACTTACCAATTGCATGATCGGACTGTTTAATTGACCAATAATATAGCTGATAGAAAGCATCATACCTAAGGTGATTTGACCATCAATAACTAATTTCGCTGATAAAAATGTGATAAAAATATTTTTTAACTCATTGATTAAATTAGAACCTGCATTCTGAGTTTGCTCCAATGCTAATCCTTTAATATTTATTTTAAACAGCCGTACTTGAATATTTTCCCATTGCCAACGTTTTTGTCGTTCGGCATTGTGTAGTTTTATTTCCTGCATCCCTGTAATAAGTTCCATTATTTTGCTTTGATTTTGGGAGTTTTGGTTGAAGCGTTTGAAATCCAAATCAGCTCTGCGTTTCAAGAAAAATAAAATCCAAATAAAATAAAGAATGCTGCCAAAAATAAAGACAGCAAAAATCGTTAAATTATAGTATGCTAATACAAAACCAAATACAATAAGATTAACAAAAGAGAACAACACATTGAGTGAAGTGGAGGTTAAAAAATTTTCAATTCGGTGGTGGTCATTAATGCGTTGCATAATATCACCCGTCATCTTTGTATCAAAAAATGCAATGGGTAATTTCATCAACTTCACAAAAAAGTCGGAAACGAGCGAAATATTTATCCGACTGCTAATGTGCATCAAAATCCAACTTCTGGCTATTTCAATGGTTGTCCGCCCAAAGAAAAGCATCAATTGAGCAAACAAAATGAGATAAATAAATTTTATATCATTGTTTTGGATGCCAATATCAACAATGCTTTGGGTTAAAAAAGGAAATATTAATTGCAATAAACTTCCTGCAAGTAAGCCAATGACTAATTGTAATAATAGTTTTTTGTAGCGAAAGAGATATTTGAATAAGAAGGAAAAACCAGCCCCTCCCGACCTCCCCAGTGGGGAAGAGTTGCTAAACTCATTGTCTGCACTAAATTCAGATGTGGGTTCTAATAAAAGTAAAATGCCTTCATTAGTTTCACTTTTCCATGAGTTTAAAAATTCGGCTTTGGTATATTTTAATAGACCGTGGCTAGGATCAGCAATATAGATTGTGTTTTTTTTTATTTTATAAATTACAACAAAATGATTTTGGTTCCAATGTGCGATACAAGGCAATGGCGCATCTTCTAACATTTTTTCAAATGTTACTTTTACTCCTATTGTTCTAAAACCTATTTTTTCTGCGGCTTCACTTAGGCCCTGTAAACTGCTACCTTCGCGGGTGGTGCGGGCTAATTGTCGTACATCTTGTAAGCTTATATTTTTACCGTAATCCTTTGCCACCATTCGTAAACAGGTGGGACCGCAGTCCATTTCATCGGGTTGTTTATAGAAGGGGAAATTTTTAATCATCACCCCACAATTTTTTATTGATTTGATTTAACTTTTCTTTATTTATTGTAAAACCATCCCTACTGGAACTGACACCACATTCTGCAAGTGTTTTATAACCCTTTTCATCCTTCCATTTAGCAATGTATGGGTTGTAATTGAACTCGATTTTATGATACCAAGAATGAATGTTTCTTTTTATTGGCAAACGATTATCTACACACATATATCGAAACTCACAATCTTTACATATATCACACACTTCTTTATTTACGAACCAATATTTCTGAAATTTTCTTGATTGAACTATTGCTTTGAGTTGTAAACCCGTTTTAATATTCTTTACTTTTCCAAAGGTATCTTCACTCGTAGGAGCATTTTTGATATTGCCGATTTCATCTATATATAATTTCCGATTGAAATAAGTATGATGCTTCTGAGCTTCTGTATATAAATTAATTGAAGGATTATTTAATACTATTCTATTTTCTTCTAAAATATTTTTTTTTGATATCTGATCAAGGTTAGTAATGTTTGTTATAAAAGGATTAGCTTCTAGCAAATCAATATTGTCAATATCAGATTCTAATAATATGATATTAAATGATTGTAAAGAATATTTCTTTAATGTATCTAAATTTAGAAAGTTATTTATTTTATTAATAGAATCTTGTTTTGAAACAATTACCCCCATGGTCTTTACATTTAACGCTGAAAGCAACTTAAATAGAGCAGCATTTAGAGTATTTACGTGTACTAATACATTCGTAATAATAGAAGGGTAGTTCCAATCTAATTTAAGCGCAGGAAAAAAAGATTCTTCCTTCGGCTTAATATCAAAAATAAATTCTTTTTGTTTAAGGAAATCTATATACTCCTTATTTTTTGTT
>JAIOQD010000345.1 GCA_021413595.1 Bacteroidota bacterium
AATAATTTACTATTGAGCTTATCGTATGATGGACGTAAATCAGAGGGCTCCAATACGGTTCATACGGGTGGCGCTCAAGTGAGGGCTTATTTTTAATAATCAGAGTTCGATTAATAAATATTTGGTGTTGTAACTATGGAATAAAAGCTAAGGCACATATTTCGACAGGCTCAATATGACTGCGCACTGCCAGTCGAAGACTTTGCGTAAGTTGAAAATGCTCTAATAATGCAGAAATTTGTAGTGTGTTATCGAACTCCGGTTAATGTATCTATTGCCGCTAAAACCGAGCAAAGATCATTGTTTTAATTCTTCAATGGCCTTTAAATAAACATCTTTTACTTTTACAAAGAGTAATTCAATTTGTGGAAAATCAGAGCGAATAGCCGCTAACCTCTCCATTTCAATCATTTCTGCCATTATGATTTTATCTATTCCTACAAAAGGAATTGTTGATCGCATTTTGTGAGCAGAAGCTCTTACTAAATCAAAATTCTTTTCAAGGATACCCTTTTCTAACAAACTTAATTCCAGAGGGCTTTCGACAAGAAAAATTTCTATCATTTCGTTCACAAATTGCATACTCCCTTTCGATAGTTCTGCTAGGTAATCTAAATTGGTCACTTTATTTGAATCGGTGTTCATCGTTTTTAATTTTTAATTGTTAAATTAATAGTTCGGTAAAAATTTAATCTATTCTGTCATCCCGACCTGTTCTTCTTTTGTAGAATTTCCTTTTCGGCAAGAGGGATCTTTGCAATCATAAGCAATACGGCTTATTACAAGCAAGATCCCTCGCGAAAATAGGATATCGATAACTTAAATATATTTAGTAATTAAATTATGAAGATCAATTTCTTTTATTGGCTTAGAAATATAATCTGTCATTCCAAATCCTACACACTTATCTTTTTCACCGGGCATTGCATGAGCCGTCATTGCTATAATGGGAGTGTTCAACATTAATTTTTCTCTGATAACCACTGTAGCTTCGTATCCATCCATTTCAGGCATTTGTATGTCCATCAAAATAAGGTTATAGGCACTTTGTTTTAGTTGCTCAACTGCAAGTTTCCCGTTGCCACAAATATCAAATGTAAAACCAAAATCTTTTAGCATAAAAGCTGCTAATTTTTGATTAAGCAAATTATCTTCCACTATCAATATTTTAATTTTATCATTTACAATCGATCTGTGGATTTTTTCAGGATTTGCTATTGGTTTAGAGGATAAAACAGCAACTTTTTTATAGGGTATTGTAAATTTAAATTGAGAGCCTTCATCTTTTTTACTTTCTAAAGCAATTGTTCCGCACTGCAGCTCCACCAGTTTTTTTACAATGGATAAACCCAAGCCTGTTCCCCCGAATATTCTGGAAGTATCTGATTTGGCCTGTGTAAAACGTTCAAACACTTCAGAGATCTTTTCTTCTGAGATCCCTATCCCTGTATCCTTCACATTAAATTGGATTGTCGCATTTTGTTTGTTGTCCTTTATTACCTCAACGATAATATCTACACTTCCCTCCTTAGTAAATTTGAGTGAATTCCCAACAAGGTTTACCAATATCTGAATTAAGCGGGTTGGGTCGCCCATTATAAATTCTGGAACATTTTTGTGCTTATGTAGCTGAAGGCTTATGTTTTTTTCTTTTGCTTTTAAAAAAAACATGTTATAAACAGATTGGAGTAATTCGTGAAGGTTAAAACGAATATTTTCTATTGTTACCATTCCGGCTTCAATTTTAGAAAAATCCAGAATATCATTTATGATCGTTAACAAATTTTCTCCTGAACTTTGCACCGCAGCAACATATTCCTGCTGCTCCTCATTTAATTTGGTTTTAATTAAGCGATCGTTAAATCCTATAATTGCATTCATCGGAGTTCTTATCTCATGGCTCAGTACAGATAGAAATTGTGTTTTTGCTTTCGAAGCATTTTCCG
>JAIOQD010000346.1 GCA_021413595.1 Bacteroidota bacterium
ATCTTCTTTGATCACTACGCCTTCAATGTATTTAAATCCGATTTTTGTTACCTGATGTTCAAGTCCATAATGTTTACACATTTTGGCAATTTTGGGACTAACAGAAAACGCAGTCACTACTTTTCCTTTTATCCCTTTTTGCTCATGTAAATACTTGATCAACAATAAAATGATATGGTTGGAGTCAATAAAATTTCCTTCATTATCATAAAGCCCAATTCTGTCAGCATCTCCATCTGTAGCTAATCCACAATCAATTTTTTTTGATAGTTTTATCAAGGAAGATAATTCTTTTAGATTTTTATGAATTGGCTCTGGTGCTTGTCCATGAAAAGATGGATTATCATCGCAATGAAGCATGGTTGCTTCAGGGAATAAACGCTTTATAACATTCTGTCCCGCCCCATACATTGCATCGTAAGCAAAGCGAAGCCCTGACTTACGAATAACTTCCAGATCAAAATTGGCCTCAATATGATTGCAATACATGGTTTCAAGGTCAAGATATTCAACCAAACCTTTTTCTTCAAACTCCTTTATACTTAATGTATCAACATTTATTAAGTTTCTTTCAGGAATTAAATTTTCTATTTCCTGAATTTTTTCAGGAAGTAAAGGTCCTCCATAGGCTCCTTTTATCTTATAACCATTGTAAACTGAGGGATTATGACTTGCGGTAATGATAATACCGAGATCGGCATTTTTTCTTACGGTTCCTAATGATACCATAGGTGTTGAAACAAAACCTTTTGCCAAATACACTTTTATACCATGACTTGCAAGAACCTTACAAGTTGTTTCAGCAAATAATTCACCTCCAAAGCGAGGGTCATGACCCAATACTACAGATGGTGTTTTATATTTCATTAACCACTGGGCTGTAGCTTCTGCCACTCTAGCTACATTGTCAACTGTAAAGTCCTTGGCAATTAATGCTCGCCAACCATCCGTTCCAAATTTTATCGCTGTCATATAATTTTTATTGTTTTTTGGTTTTTATTTATTTAATTGTCTGCACCTAACTACTTATTTATTTTATGTAAGTACTGTAGCTTTAGTTTCACTAAGAGTTTTAACTTTTTCTAAGGCTTTAGGAAAAGCATCCTTAAAAAAATCTAAAGAATCCTCAGCTCCATCTAATTCAACAGTTAATTCAGTTAGTCCGGCTATTTCCTTTAATGTATAATTCTCCATTGCACCTTCCCATTCTTTCGTTTTCAGATCAAACGGCTTTTCGATTCCGTTTTTCACTTCTCCCAAATGTTTAAAAGAAATAAATTCGTTAGGAATATTTCTTACGATAGTGCTATACATACCATCACCTTTTGCATCAAGAAACAAAACCTTGCTTCCTTCTTTCCAGTCGGTAACAGCATAGGAGCCTTCGCTGAAAACACTAGTCCATTGTCTATAGGTTGTATCGTCCAAAAGGACTTTCCATACTTCACTTTTTGACGCTTTGATTTTTGTAGAAAAAGTTATGCGTTTAAGATTCATTTTTTTGTTTTTGTTAGTTCGTTAATATGTTAATTCAAC
>JAIOQD010000347.1 GCA_021413595.1 Bacteroidota bacterium
AAAATAGATACAACCGCTGATATTTATATTATTGCCGTTAATGATGATGCTATCATTGAAGTTACAAAGCTTTTAAGATTAAAAAACAAAATCGTTGTACATACTTCAGGTAGCGTGGAAATGAATATATTAAAACCTATATCCAAAAACATTGGTGTGTTTTATCCGCTTCAAACATTTTCTAAAAATAAGACAGTTGATTTTAATGTGATACCTGTTTGTCTAGAGGCCAACAATAAAGATACTTTTAAAGTTCTTCAAACCCTTGCAAAAAGTATTAGCAGTAATGTGCAAAAAATAAATTCGGAACAACGAAAAACCATTCATTTGGCTGCTGTATTTGCATGTAATTTCAGCAATCACTTATATACAATAGCATCTTCTATTTTAGCATCAGCTAATATATCATTTGATGTTTTATCCCCCCTAATAGAGGAAACTGCTAGAAAAGTAAAAAACACTCCACCTATTGAAGCGCAGACGGGGCCTGCTGTGCGTAATGATATAAAAACGATCAATAACCATCTGAAAATGCTTTCGGATAATAAAGAATATCGTCAACTTTATAAGTTGATCAGTAAAAATATAAGTGATTTAAATAAGAGTAAAAACGCTGTAAATTAGTAGCAATGGAAAATTTCAAAACAAAATTAACACGCGTAAAAACTTTTATTTTTGATATTGATGGAGTTCTTACTGATGGCTCTGTAACAATTATGCCCGATGGAGAACAATTACGCACCATGAATATTAAAGATGGTTATGCCTTACAGCTTGCTGTAAAAAAAGGATATAAAATTGCTATTATTTCAGGTGGGAGATCAGAAAGTGTCCGCAAACGACTTAACGGATTAGGTATTTTTGATGTGTATTTAGGATGTGATAATAAAATCGAGACGTATAAAGAATTTTTACTTACATACGAAGTCAATCCCGATGAAATTCTTTACATGGGCGATGATGTGCCCGATTATGAAGTAATGAAACGTATTGGAGTACCAACCTGCCCTAAAGATTCTTCTCAGGAGATTTTAGATATTTCGATTTATGTATCCCATAAAAATGGTGGTAAAGGTTGTGTACGTGATGTAATAGAACAAGTGATGCGCGTGCAGGGTAAGTGGTAAGTTAATTTGGCAATTTATCAATTTAACAATAGGCAATTTGATTATCAACGTTTCGTAAAATAATACTTCATCCTAAGCTTGTCGAAGTATGTTATTAAAAATTTAAAACATGAAAAACATTTTAGTAATTGGCGCTGGGCGCTCCGCATCATCGTTAATCAAATATCTGTTAGATAATTCTATAAAAGAAAACTGGAATGTTACTGTTGGTGACATCTCTCTTGATCTTGTAAAACAAAAAACGGCAAATCATCCTAATTCACGTGCTATCGTTTTTGATATCACCAATGATCTGCAACGGGAAGAAGAAATAAAACGCGCTGATATTGTAGTTTCAATGCTGCCTGCATCCATGCATTTGAATGTTGCGAAGGATTGTGTTCGTTTAAAAAAACATTTAGCAACAGCATCCTATGTTTCCACTGAGATGGCAGAATTGGATACTGAAGCAAAAGCAGCCGGTATTATTTTAATGAATGAAATTGGGCTGGATCCCGGTATCGATCATGCTTCTGCAATGAAAGTGATTGACCATATTCATACACAAGGTGGAGAATTAACATCTTTCAAATCCTATTGCGGAGGCTTGGTTGCTCCCGAGAATAATGATAATCCCTGGGGATACAAATTTTCATGGAATCCACGTAATGTTGTGCTCGCAGGACAGGGTACCGCTCAATATATTGAGAACAATGAATATAAATACAAATCGTGATTCATTATCCTACCGTAAATTTTATAATATCGCAACTATACCAACCATGCTGCGAGGTACCTTGCGTATGCCGGGTTATTCCAAAGCATGGAATGTATTTGTGAAATTGGGTTTAACAGATGATACTTATAAAATTGAAGCATCCGATAAATTAACCTACCCACAATTGTTAGAAGCTTTTTTACCTGCAGGTACCCAATCCACAAAAGAAAAACTGATCGGCTTTATGGGAGCTGAATCGGATGCCGAAATAATGAGCAAAATTGAATGGCTTGGTGTATTTGAAGACAAAAAAATACGACTGGCCAATGCAAGCCCGGCACAAATACTTCAGGATCTATTGGAAGAAAAATGGAAATTACAAGAGCATGATAAAGACATGATCGTAATGCAGCATCAGTTTGAATTTAACCTTCCAGACTCAATTAAAAATAGGTCGATCAGATCTTCATTAGTAGTAAAAGGCGAAGATCAAACATATACTGCAATGGCAAAAACAGTTGGTTTACCATTAGCCATCACCACTAAATTAATTTTGCAAGGCAAGATTAATGCACGAGGTGTGCTTATACCAACTACTAAGGATATTTATGAACCATTATTGGCAGAATTGGAATCTTTCGGAATTAAATTTGAGGAGGTTGAAATGTAATTTGAAAATGTATTAATTTGAAAATGTGTTAATTTTTTAAAACAATTCGATTCAAGACTTCATTTTAGTTATAGCCAGCCCACTGTCATCCAGAGCTTTTCGCGAAGGATCTTGCTCTTATTGGTCAGCATTGTAATGGATTGACAAGATCCCTCTCCCGCAAGGGCGGAATCGGGATGACATCTCTTGTAAAAATTATCAAATTAAAATCTAATAATAAGATTATTAGAAAAAAAAGAGCCCCATTCTTCCTGAGAAGAACGGGGCTCTTTAATATAGAAACTAAACGATTACTCTAAAATGATCTTTTTAGAAATAGAACCTTTGTTCAACTGAATTTTAGTAATGTATAATCCGGTAGAAAGTCCTTCACGTTGAATAGTATATTTTTGAGTGCTCAATCCAACTATTTGTTTAACCATTCTTCCTGTTACATCATATAATTCAACACTTTTAATTGTAGTTGAACCTTTTACTGAAAAATTAATTTCAGTTGAAGATGGATTAGGGAAAATAGTAATGTCAGATGCATTAACGTTTTCGTTAACTCCGGTAGGGTCAGGCACACAACCAGCCAAACCTAAAGCACAAACCATACGTGGGTTTAAATAACCTTGAATTGTATCCATGTATAATCTTCCTTTCGCAGCGGACATATCAGGATTGCTTAATTTTTGTTTGCAATTAACAATAGATCCATTTGTTGTACCGGAATATCCATTGTACTGTGCAATAAAGGTACCTTCGCTCCACCAATCCCAAGGACTTCCTTGTTCAGTTGCACCATCAGTTCCTGTACAAGTAGCCGTAACGGGTACTGGAGTTACAAAAGGAAATAAACCTTCTAAGCCATCATTTATTGCGTTAGCTCTGGTTGTATAAACATCAGTATATAATGAGCTGTTTAAAATTGCATTGTTGTTAATAGCTGTTTTATTAACAACTCTAATAACGTCATAGCTACCACTTGCCTCAACAACAAATGCACCAGTAGTTGGAACAATAACGGCACCTGTTTTAAATGGAGCATTCGCATCTTTGTAGCAATGTAAACCTACTATAGGAACTTCTCCTGCGTTTATCCAGGAAGTATCTCCAATTGCACCGCCAACATTGAATGCCATGTTTATGGTAGAAGTGTGAGATGGTAAGTTTGCAATATTTAAACCTGTTGTATTTGTTCCATCAAAATTACCGGATAATGATTGATCAATATATGGAACCGGTGGAGTTACTGAGTTATTTAAGAATTTCCCTAATTGAATTTCAGAAACCTGGTTTAATGATGCATAAGCAAGTGCAATGTATCCACCAGAACCCAAACCTCCTACCGCAATTTTGGTAGTATCAATTTTATAAGTGTTCACAGTAGCTTTATCTGCTTTGAAATAACGAACGCAATTTTTTGCATCTTGGATAGCACGGTAAACTGCATTTAAGAGTGTACCAGTTCTAACATCTACATCAGTAGAAATAGGATTCCATCCTAAACGGTAATCAGCTGAAACAGCAACATAACCTCTTTTTGCAAATCGGTTACACATTTCTACTACTGCACTGTCTGTTTTTGAACCTGTAGGTTGTCCATTCGCTACAGCTGGAAGAAAACTTCCTGTATGAAGAACAATAACCAATGGTCTTGCAGTTAATATATCTCCTGTTGGTTCGTAAACATCCATTTTTAGATCGGATGGTGCAGGAGGAGTTGTTATAACACTGATGTTATTTCCGTAAACAACGTTTGATGTAACTGTTACCGAAGTAAAAACTTCAGTTAAATACCTTCCGGTTTGTGAAAAGCCATTAAAAGAAAAGGCTAAAAGGCATAATGTTGCGACTAATTGTAATTTTTTTCTCATCTTTTTTAGGTTTTTTAGTGATTAATTTTTTGCAAAGATAGTTTTTTTTTAATTAGATCATTAAAGTGGAAGAATAATTTAATGGGAGAAGAGGCTGTTTAATTTACTTATTTGGTTTTTAAAAAGTAATTCCAAAATTGAATAATAAAGATTGTCTTTTGATATTAAAGCTGCTGTTTGAAGGAATATTAACAGTGGTATAAATCCAGTTATTAAAATCAAATCTATACTTTGCTTCACAGAAAAACATTTTGTTTTTTATTACAAAATTTTTCCGATTCCCAATATTCCATTATATCCTATTTGATTGTAATTTTTATTTTTTATAGTTGTTATACCTTCTGTTACAGGAGAAATATCGATTTTTTCCGGAGAGTAGTCATAAGTAGTAATAATATTAATAGTTCTGTAACTTTGTAATATGTAAGATATTCCCGTACACTTAAAAAAATAAACGACTTTATTTTTAATGCTATCTGTGTGAACTTTATAATATAGGTATTTCAAACGAATGAATTGTAAGATTGTGTTTATTCTGAAAATTTCCATTTATTTTTAGGTAATTTAACTCTAGTCCTAAAAAAATTAATTGGGAAAAGTCAAATTCTTCTCTTATTGCTGCTGGAAAACAAAGATTCTCCCTTTTCTTAATTAGTGTCAGCAAGAAAACGCCTTTATTTTTAAAAAGCGATTTAATTTTAGGTTAAATTTTCTTGCTTTTCATTTTTTGTGAGCCTGTCACAAAAAACAATTGATATGCTTTTTTCTTTCCCCAAAACTTACAATATTTATTTTGGAATTAACCACAATAATTGATTATTCATCCTTTAATTCTTTTTGATAGTCGTACAATTTATATAGCCCACTTATTTACAACTATTTCCTTATCTTTGTTTTTCATTAACATCATAAAATTTTGTCAACCTTCTCCGAATTGGGTATTACAGAAGCTTTAATAAAAGGGCTTATCGAAAATAATATTATTGATCCTACCGAAATACAAGTAAAATCAATTCCTTTTTTATTAAAAGAAGGCACCGATTTTATTGGACAAGCCCAAACAGGAACCGGTAAAACTGCTGCTTTCGGTCTGCCGTTATTACAAGCCACTGATACTTCCACTGATAAAATTCAGGCTTTAGTTTTGTGTCCTACCCGTGAGTTGGGACAACAGATCGCAAAGCAACTATTCCGAATTGCACGGTATAATCCCAATCGGATTTTTGTGGAAGCTGTTTATGGTGGTGAGCCGATCGAACTTCAGATTCGTAATCTCAATCGGCCTACTCATATTGTGGTAGCTACACCAGGCCGCTTGATCGATCTGTTAGAACGCAAAGCGATCAGTTTAAAAAATGTTAAAACCATCGTTTTAGATGAAGCCGATGAAATGTTGAGTATGGGCTTTAAAGCGAATATCGATACCATTTTGGAACAAACCAATGGGCATCGGAATATTTGGTTGTTTTCTGCAACTATTCCTGAATCCTTAACAGAAATTATCCGATCCTATATGGATGAAGATGCTTACAAGGTGCAGGTAGATGTAAAAAATGTAGTGAACAGGGATATTGAACATCAATATGTACAATGTATTGATACCAAAGATAAATTAGATACGTTGCTGGAATTTTTGAGAACACAAGGTAAAGGAAGAGGAATTGTATTTTGTAAAACTAAAGATGGAACGCAATCATTGGCCAAACAATTGATAGCACGTAATCATTTGGCAGAGGCTTTACATGGTGATTTGCAACAACGTGATCGTGAAAAAGTGATGCGTGCCTTTAAAAATCAAAAAGTGCAAATTTTAGTCGCCACTGATATGGCAGCCAGGGGGATTGATGTGGAGGACCTGCAATATGTAATTCATTACCAGTTGCCGGAACAATTGGAGTACTATACCCACCGTAGTGGACGTACAGGCCGTGCCGGAAAAAAAGGTTTGTCTATCAGTTTGGTTACAAGTTCAGAAATGGGAAGGTTAAAAACCATTGAAAACGAATTGAAAATTACTGTTCAGAAGATAAGGAGAGGTTAATTAAAAGCATCAAAAGCCTTGTTGAAAACGTTTTTTATTATTTGACATTTCATAGATTTAGATCGATTAAAATGGCTCACCGATCAGCTTTTCCAATACGTTTTGGTACAGTTCAAATAATTCATCACTGTCTTTTTTGTTTTTTATGCAAACAGGGCAAAGAACATTTGAAATCCTTTGTTTCCAATCTCCATAAAGCATAAACTGTTCTTCATCCCAAATATGCGCTCTATTGCACCCCATACATTTTTTAAACTTCTTCATTCATTCTATTTTTTACAAATCTAGGCTTTTTAGATTAGTTCTGCCTTAATAATGCGAATCAAGGGTTGAAATAATTGTTTCTTCAGAGAAGAACAAGTCTGTGTGATGGTCATACTGAGTTTGTCGAAGTATGTGGGGAGGCTTACGCACCCTCTTCTACAAGCTCAGGTTGAATACCCACGGTGTTTCTTCATCCCACCCTTGATTCGCATTAATAAAAATCACAGTTAAATAAGGTTCAGTTCAAAAGATATTAATTCTTATGTAACACATAGAAACATAGTAATTTGCAAACGGAGAAAATAAAAAAGTAGAAAATATTAGATTTTCTTCGCTTTAAGGAAGAAAAATATTTGAAACCATTGCTTTCTACCTTAAATTTGATTTCTATGTTTTTAATTTTGATGCCATACAAATTTTTAAATAAATTTACCAAAGTGATACAAAATTTAATAAAATGATTTACAATAAAATAACACCATTGATATTAGAAAAGCTTCAGCAAATTGTTGGAGAAACATACGTTATGTTCGATCCTGAAAGCCAAGCAAACTATGGACATGACCAAACAGAGAAGTTATTGTTTTTACCCGAAGTAGTTATAAAGCCGCGTACAGCCGAGGAAATTGGAGAAATACTAATAATTGCAAACAAAGAATTGATACCGGTAACACCACGTGGAGCTGGGACGGGGCTGAGTGGAGGAGCTTTACCTGTGTATGGTGGTATTATACTATCGATGGAACGGTTCAATGAAATAATAGAAATTGATGAACGAAATTTGCAGGCAACTGTTGAACCTGGCGTTATTAATGAGGTATTTCAAAATGCAGTAATTGCACTTGGTTTGTTTTATCCCCCCGATCCTGCAAGTAAAGGAAGTTGTTTTTTAGGTGGTAATGTTGCTGAAAGCTCAGGCGGACCCAAATGCGTAAAATATGGTACTACCAAAGATTATATCCTGAATTTGGAGGTAGTATTGCCAACAGGTGAAATAATATACACTGGCGCTAATACATTGAAGAATTCGACCGGTTATAATTTAACGCAGTTGATGGTAGGTAGTGAGGGTACATTAGGTATTGTTACCAAAATAATTGTAAAATTATTACCATATCCAAAACATAATTTATTGATACTTGTTCCATTCAGGAGTTTGGATGAAGCTTGTTCCGCAGTGAGTGAAGTGTTCCGTGCAGGGTTTATACCAAGCGCTATGGAATTAATGGAACGTGACGCATTGGATTGGGTGATCAGATATGTAGAAAGTAGTGTAGTGAAATTAGAAGATGATATACAAGCGCATTTACTGATTGAATTGGATGGAAATGACTTAGAAATATTGATGAAGGAAATAGAAGCTATAGCCGAACTTATAGCCAAATACAATATAGGTGATATTTTGTTTGCCGATTCGGAGGCACAAAAACAAGAACTTTGGAAACTGCGCAGAAAAATTAATGAAGCCGTAACGGCCAATGCAAAGAGCAAAGAGCAAGATACAGTGGTGCCGCGCGCAGAACTTCCAAAGTTGGTAAGAGGGGTGAAGCAAATCGGCAATAATTACAATTTTAGATCTGTTTGCTACGGCCATGCAGGTGATGGTAATTTACACATACGCATTATAAAAGGCGATTTAACAGATGAACAATGGAATGGACAGTATATTAAAAATGCGATCGCTGAAATATTTATTTTGTGCAAACAATTGAATGGTACTATTAGTGGTGAACATGGCATTGGTCTCATTCAGCAGGAGTATATGGGAATTGTGTTCTCCGAAAAAGCATTGAGTATTCAAAAGGGTATTAAACAAGTATTTGATCCTAAAAGGATTTTAAATCCGGGAAAAATGTTTGGATAAAAGACGAGTGTTCGATTTTTATATTTGTTATGTATAAATTACATATTTGATTAAAAGTGTTAACTCCAGTTAACACTTTTAATATTTAATTGTTATGTCTGATTTACAATAAATTTTATTTAATGTTTATTATGATTAACAAATTATGCAATAAAGTGTTATCTTTGTATAACAAAATTAATTTGTTATGGATGCGATATATTTAAAACACCAGGAACTTTTAAAAAAACTTACTCCCTTTTTTACAAGGCCATTAGAAGATGAAATTGAATGGGAAGAGCAACTCATTGGGATTAAAGGTGCTCGTGGAGTGGGTAAAACCACCTTTTTACTGCAACACATTAAGGCAAAATTCGGTTTTGACAAATCGGCTTTGTTTGTGAGTTTGGATGATATACGTTTTACTCAAAAAAATCTGGTTGAACTTGCTGAAGAATTTTTGAATAAGGGCGGTAAATACCTTTTTTTGGATGAGATACACAAATATCCAAATTGGTCGCAGGAATTAAAGAATATTTATGATTCCTATCCCGAATTAAAAGTGGTGTTTACCGGTTCGTCTATTTTACATATACACGGTGGAAATGCTGATTTGAGCCGTAGAGCGGTTGTTTATTATATGAAGGGACTATCCTTCCGGGAATATTTACAAATAGAATCCAAACAAAATTTCAACGTTTTAAGCTTAAAAGAATTATTGACGAATCACGAGGAGATTGTTAGAGGTATCGCCTCTAGAATAAAGCCTCTGGTGTATTTTGATGATTATTTGCGGTTTGGTTATTACCCTTATTATCTGCAAAGCAAAAAAACATATCACAATAAACTGGCGAACACTATCAATTTGATTCTGGAAATCGATTTACCGTATTTAATGAATGTGGATCTGAAATATGTGTATAAGCTAAAACAGCTTTTATACATCCTTGCTACCAGCGTTCCGTTTCAGCCTAATATCTCGAATTTGGCAGGAAGCCTTGAAATATCGAGGCAATCGGTGTTGGCATATTTGGATTATCTGCAAAGTGCGGAATTGATCTATTTGTTGAAAGATAAAGGGAAGTCCTATAGTATTTTAGCAAAACCTAATAAGATCTATTTGAATAATCCTAATCTTTCGTTTGCACTGGCTGCCGAAAATACCGACAAAGGTAATTTACGCGAAACATTTTTTTATAACCAGTTAAAACAATCTCACTCGGTTGAATCAAGCGAAAAAGGTGATTTCCTAATTGATGGAAAATTTACTTTTGAAGTAGGAGGGAAGAGCAAAAAGTTTAATCAGATAAAAAATATTAAAAATTCCTATTTGGCTATTGATGATATAGAAGCGGGGATCAATAATAAAATTCCCTTGTGGTTGTTTGGCTTTTTGTATTAAAAAAAAATCTGCTTTTGAGAGCAGATTTTTTTAACATTTTATTTAGCACCAATTATTTCTTTTTTTCTGCTGCCGCTTCTTTATTTTCTTTGTGACGCATATCAGGTGTTCCGTCTTTTTTTACCGGACCAGCTGTTTTAACTTCAGGTTTGTTTTCTTTGAAACGTTTATCAGGAGTACCATCTTTTTTAGTTGGAGTTCCTGTTTTTCTTTCTTGCATATCAGGTTTAGCTGGTTCAGATACTTCTGCTTTATCAGCCTTTTTAGGATGTTCTACTTTTGCTTCTTTTGATTCTTTTTTAGCTTCAGGCTTTTCTTCTTTTTTTGCTTTTACTTCTTTTTTAGGTTCTTCTTTTACTTTGTTTTTAGTGCCTTCTTGAGCCACAGCGATGGTTAGCATAAATGCCAACACAGTAAATAGTGCAATAATTTTTTTCATTGTTTTAATTTTTAGGTTAGATTTTAATTGTTTACAAATGTAATTATTCTTCATATCCAAAACACATGCCATATTATTTTGTTTTTGTATTCATCTGCCAATTTCATTCAATTGTAATATCATATTTGGCTAAAAGACCTTCTAACCTGTCTTTTGAGAATTTAGCCTTTTTTATAAAATTCTCGTTGGGATCAATCGTATAATTATAAGCTGTTGTAAAATCTGTATTTTTGAGTAGTGTTTTATTAAATATTGTCCCCTCTAAATTGCAATTTTGAAAGGATGCACCCGAAATATCAGCATTTGAAAAATTGGTTTCTTTTAAAGAGGTGTTATTGAAATGTGTTTTCGCCATTTTTTTTGATGCAAATGAAGCATAGTCTAATAGGCAGTTCTCAAAATTTACGCTGAACATAAAATCATTACATTCAAAAAAATTAATACCAATTAATTTACAATCTTTGAAAGATACATCGGTAAGTTTGGTTTTGTTCAGCTTTGTCATTGCCATATTGCAGTTATTAAAGCTACACTCATTAAATACATTGGCAGATAAATTACTGTTTGAAAAGTCGCAGCTATTGAAAGTACATTTTTCAAATATCCTTTTTTTTAACTCTTTTTGAGAGTAAGATACTTTTTCGAAAACTTTATTTTCATGATTGATCGCTTCCATAATTATTAGTTTATACTTTATATAAAATAAAGGGCTTGTACACTATGAAAATTAGCTACGATTAGGTATTTTTTATTAGGTTTGTATCAAACAAATAAATAGTGTTATTTTCCGTTGTACAAATGTATTTTTTTGTGGAATTGGAATAGGAATTTATTAATTACATTTTATGAACAAAATATTAGTTGCCAACCGTGGTGAGATTGCATTACGCATTATGCGTTCCTGTCGGGAGATGGGAATAAAAACAGTTGCTGTGTATTCCCAAGCAGATAGAAATGCTCCTTTTGTAAAATATGCTGATGAGGCGGTTTGCATAGGGCCTCCGCCTTCTAATCAGTCGTATTTATTGGGTGATAAAATTATTGAAGTATCTAAACAACTAGGTGTAGATGGTATTCATCCCGGATATGGATTTTTATCAGAAAATGCATCTTTTGCTACCGCAGTAAAAAAGGCAGGATTGGTATTTATCGGACCTTCTCCGGAGGCAATGAATATAATGGGTGATAAGCTGTCGGCCAAAGCAGCAGCTAAAAAGTACAAAATCCCAATGGTTCCCGGTTCTGATGGAGCAATTATAAGTGTAGAAGAAGGAAAAAAAATAGCTTCGCTTACAGGATTTCCTTTATTAATAAAAGCCAGTGCCGGTGGTGGCGGGAAAGGTATGCGTATTGTGGAACGTATCGAAGAATTTGAAGAACAGATGAAATTGGCTGTGAATGAAGCAACATCGGCATTTGGTAATGGAGCGGTATTTATTGAACGTTATGTTGCCGGTCCACGACATATTGAAATACAGATCTTAGGTGATTCTCATGGAAATATTGTTTATTTATTTGAACGCGAATGTTCTATTCAAAGACGACATCAAAAAGTGATTGAAGAGGCGCCATCATCAGTGCTAACGCCTGAAATACGCAAGGCGATGGGTGAATGTGCCGTAAATGTTGGTAAAGCATGTAATTACGAGGGTGCAGGTACAGTTGAATTTTTGTTGGATGAAAATAAAAATTTCTATTTTCTGGAGATGAACACCCGTTTGCAGGTGGAGCATCCGGTAACGGAGATGATCACTGGTATTGACCTGGTGAAAGAACAAATAAAAGTAGCCAGAGGCGAAAAATTATCATTTACTCAGGCTGACTTGAAAATTCATGGACATAGCCTTGAAGTACGTGTGTATGCCGAAGATCCATGTAATAATTTTTTACCCGATATTGGTAAATTAGTTACTTATAAACGGCCGCAAGGACTTGGAGTTCGTGTGGATGATGGTTTTGAAGAAGGGATGGATATTCCGATTTATTATGATCCAATGATCTCGAAATTGATCACGTTTGGCAAAGACAGGGAAGAGGCGATCAGCCGAATGATCCGCGCTATTGATGATTACAAGATCACAGGAGTGGAAACAACTTTAAGTTTTTGTAAATTTGTTTTGAAGCACAAAGCATTTACCTCAGGTCATTTTGATACACATTTTATAAAAGATCATTTTTCACCGGAAATGCTTAGTACCGAAAATGATGAAGAAGCAATAGTTGCAGCATTGTTTGGGGCTAAATTAATGAATGAAAAGCAAGGTTCTTCAAAGGTTGATAACAGAGAATCTGTAGAAAGTAGATCGAAATGGAAAGCGAATCGGTTGAATTAAAAAGTCAAAAGTTAAAAGAGAAAGAAGTCAAAAACCAATTTCTACCCATATAAAACCGGTACTGCAATTGAAATTTACAAAATTGGTATAAGAATTGCCTCCTTATCTTCATTTTGAATTTTGACTTTAAAACTTTTGACTTAATTTTTATAAAGCCTCATGGCAAAAAGAATTTTCATATTTATTTTTCTATTACCTTTTTTTAGTTCGGCACAAAATGATGCTCCTCCTACCGTAGCCCTATCATCGAAGGCATTGCAGGGACTTCAACTGCCCGAAAAAGCTATTGTTGTTCGTGCTACCGTTTACAATGGCGAAACAATTCCCTATGTTACATTACCCCCTCTTGTATGCTATGTACCACGTGTTTTTAAAAATAAAAGAGAAAAGGCAAAATGGGACAGGTTGAAATACAATGTAAAAAAAGTGTATCCATACGCCATTTTAGCTTCCGCTAAACTCAAGGAATACGATAAACTTTTGTCAAAGATCCCAAATGAGAATGAGCGGAAAAGGTATATGAAACTTGCTGAAAATCAGCTAAAAAACGAATTTGGTAAGGAGTTGAAAAATTTATCCATGTCGCAGGGCCGCATTCTGATTAAACTCGTTGACCGTGAAACAGGCAAAACAACCTATGATATAGTTAAAGATATGCGCGGTTCATTTTCGGCCTTTATGTGGCAAGGGGTGGCTGTTATGTTCAGCTCTAACCTCAAAGATGATTATGATGCCAAAGGGGAAGATAAAGCCATTGAGGAGGCCATTAAATTAATTGAGGCTGGGGATTTTTAAAACTTCTGCGAATTAATAATTTTTCGAATTACGAATACTATTGCTAGCATTCGTAATTCTTTTTTTTATTCTTAATTTGTATGAATTTTAGTTTTAAACCTTTCAGCAATAACCAATTCTTTTGAACCTGCGGTATAGGTATAAAACCCTTGTCCGGATTTAGCTCCTGATTGACCTGCCATTACCATATTTACTAATAATGGACATGGTGCGTATTTAGGGTTGCCGTAGCCATCCTGCAACACTCTTAAAATAGATAAACAAACATCTAAACCAATAAAATCAGCCAGTTGCAATGGTCCCATCGGGTGTGCCATACCTAATTTCATAACTGTATCAATTTCTTCAACACCGGCAGTACCTTCGTGAAGCGTTATAATAGCTTCATTGATCATTGGCATTAATATTTTGTTGGCTACAAATCCCGGGTAATCATTCACTTCAACCGGAATTTTACCTAATTTTTTTGA